>CBFGPX010000005.1:0-57363 GCA_965650725.1 uncultured Comamonadaceae bacterium
GCCGCGGCGCAGCACCTGCAACACGCGGAAGGGCGTGCGGTGCCCTTTCAGCCGCCACTCGCGCTCGCGCATGCCTTCCAGCGCCTGCAGCGCGTCGTGCAGCCGGCGGGCGTCGGCATGGGTGTCGCGCGCGCGCTCCAGCGCCAGCTCGGCCCACAGCAGGTTCTCGGCCTGGCCGTTCCTGACCTGCAGCACGCGGATGTCGATCAGCTCGCGGGCGACCAGGAAGGCCCAGCACAGGAACAGCACCGCGAACACGGCGCCCAGGCTGCGGCGGAACAGCGAGCGGGGAGCGGTGCCGGCGTCAGCCGCCATGACGATGACGCGGGTGCATTCCGGGCCGAGCGCCGGGCCGCCCCAAGCCGGCCCGCCTGGCGATGTGCTTGCGGCTCAACGCCGCAAGCATCGCCGCCCCCTCGGGGGCTGAGGCCGGACACGTTACGCCCAGTGGGCGTGACGTGCCTTCCGAAGGGCTGCGGCGCAAGCCGCGGCGCGGTCTGCAAGACCGGCCAAGGTACTCCTTGGGCGGGGGGCTCATCATCCCCGCTCGACCAGATAGCCCACGCCGCGCACGGTGCGGATGTAGCCCTCGCCGATCTTGCGGCGCAGGTTGGAGATGTGCACGTCCAGGCTGCGGCCGTCCATCTGGCTGGGCGAGCGGCTCTCCAGCTGGCGGCGCGTGACGACGCGGTCGGGCAGCTTGATCAGCGTCAGCAGGATGCAGAACTCGGTGCGCGACAGCGGCACGCGTTCCTGCCCGCGGCGCACTTCCATGCGCGGCTCGTCCAGGATGAGGTCGCGCAGCTGCCATTCCGCCTGCTGCGGCTCGCCGCCGTCCACCTGGCTGCGCCGCGCGACGGCGCGCAGCCGCGCCAGCAGCTCGGAGCCGGCAAAGGGCTTGACGAGGTAGTCGTCGGCGCCGCCGTCCAGGCCGTCCAGCCGGTCTTCGATGGCGTCGCGCGCGGTGATGACGAGCAGCGGCAGCTTGCGGTGGTTGCGGCGCAGGCTGCGCAGCAGCTCCATGCCGTCGCCGTCGGGCAGGCCCAGGTCCATCACGACCGCGTCGAAACCGCCTTCGGCGATCCACAGCCGCGCGTCCGCGATGCGCCGAAGCCACATCACGTCATGGTCGGCGTTCTGCAGCACGGCCTGCAGCGAGCGGCCCAGTTCCAGATCGTCTTCGAGCAGACAGATACGCATGGGCCCGGACTCTAAGCCCGGTCGCGTTAAGACGGCCTTAACAAGCCATTGAAGCAGCGCTTAGGCGCCCGGCCGGACAGTCCGCCCAACGCTGAAACGAACCGTCACATGATTCGTGTATTCACCCGCCTGCCGCTCCTGCTGCTGCCGCTGACCGCCACCGCGGGCTCTCCCTTTCTGCCCAGCCGCGCGCAGTTCGACGCGCTGTTCCCCGAGCGCATCGCGTTCTATACGTACGAGGGTTTCACCGAGGCCGTGCGTCAGACGCCCGGCTTCGCCGACTGGGGCAGCGACACCCAGCGTCGCCAGGAGATGGCGGCCTTCCTGGGCCAGATCGCGCACGAGAGCGACCAGCTGCGCGCCCAGCGCGAGTACAAGCGCGCGAACTGGGACAAGTACTGCCGCGACGACGCGCGCCTGGGTTGCGCCAAGGGCCAGCAGTACTACGGCCGCGGCCCCATCCAGCTGAGCTGGAACTACCAGTACAAGGCCGCGGGCGACTTCATGGGGCTGGACCTCTGGAGCGACCCCGACCGCGTCGCCCGCGATTCCACGGTGGCCTGGCGCACGGCGCTCTGGTACTGGATGACGCAGCCCGGTGAGTCGCCCCAGGCGTCGCACGCTGCCATCCGCGCGGGCGCCGGCTTCGGCGCGACGACACGCGCCATCAACGGCCCGCTGGAGTGCGACAAGCCGACCGACCCCGACGCGAAGCGCAAGAACGCGCGCCGCGCCGACTTTTACAAGCACGCCAGCGATTTGTTTGGCGTGCCCCTTTTGCACCCGCTCGGGTGCTGACCCCCGCCCCTGCGCCCTGTAACCCCGGAGAAAGAGAATCATGAGGAAGCATTCAAGCCCCCGCCCGACGGCCATCGCAGCCGCCGCCATGCTGCTGACCGCGCTCCCCGCGCTGGCGCAGGAGGCCCAGAAGAAGACGGAGACCCTGGAGGCCGTCGTCGTCACCGGCATCCGCGCCAGCATGGAGAAGTCCCTGCAGACCAAGCGCAATGCCGACGCCATCGTCGACGTCATCACCGCTGAAGACGTGGGCAAGCTGCCCGCCACCAACGTCGCCGAGGCGCTGACCACCATCCCCGGCGTCACCATCGACAAGGCCTTCGGCCAGGGCGAGAAGGTGTCCATCCTGGGTACCGACCCCGCCCTCAACCGCACGCTGATCAACGGCCAGACGATCGCCTCGGCCGACTGGTTCATCGCCGACCAGCCCGGCCGCACCTTCAACTACTCGCTGCTGGCACCGCAGCTGATCAACAAGGTCGAGGTCTACAAGTCGCCCGAAGCCTGGATCGACGAAGGCTCCATCGGCGGCACGGTGAACATCTCGACCCGCAAGCCGCTGGAACAAAAAGCCCTCACGCTGGCGGCCTCGGTCGGCTATCTCTACAACGACCGCATCGGCAAGGGCAAGCCCACGGTGGCCGGCCTGGTCGGCTGGCGCAACGAGGCCAAGACCTTTGGCGTCATCTTCTCGGCCCAGCGCTCGGAAGAGGGCATCCGCCGCGACGGCGTGGAGTCCTACGGCACCGTCAAGGGCAGCGACTACATCAACGGCAGCGGCGGTGGCGGCTCCATCAACAACCTGCCGACCGACTGGTCCGTCCCCCCCAACCCGGACGGCAGCCAGCCGAAGAAGCCGGCCTCCTGCGTCGGCAGCTGCGCCACCACGCTGCTGGCCAACCCGAACGCCGTCGGCCCCAACTCCATCAGCGCGCACTACTTCGAGCAGACGCGCAAGCGCGACACGCTGTCGCTGTCGCTGCAGGCCCGCGCCAGCGACAAGCTGGACTTCGAGTTCAACGCGCTGGACGTGAAGGCCGGCTACGACAACCGCAGCCACTCGATGTTCGCCTTCCAGGGCAATGCCTGGAACGGCCTCATGAAGATGACCGACCTGACCGTGGACGGCGGCGTCATCACCAAGGGCACGTTCAAGAACGCGCTGATGGTGTATGACCTGATCGACCGCAAGGCGACGGTGGACACCCAGTCCTACGACCTCAAGGGCAACTACAAGGACGACCGCTGGTTCGGCTCCTTCCACATCGGCAGCTCCAAGGCCACCGGCGGCACCAAGCTGCAGGTCTACGGCGAGTTCCTGAACTGGTCCGACTACAGCTACGACCTCAGCAGCGGCACGCCCCGGCTGAACATCACCGGCGTGAACCCGCTGAAGGACCCGAACGCCTTCCAGATCGACGGCGGCTGGGGCTCCGACCCCACCAAGAAGGAAACCTGGAACACCGGCTGGGGCGGCAACATCGTCTTCAAGCCGACGGTGGACAAGGAGGAGTTCATGCAGGTGGACGGCGGTCTGAAGTTCGACGGCCCCATCTACCAGCTGCGCTTCGGCATCAAGCACCGCGAGCACAACACCACGCAGACCATGGGCGGCGTGTCGCTGGCCTCGGTGAGCACCTACGGCGACGCCCGGGCCAGCCAGTTCTCGCCCAAGTCGCTGCCGGGCAACTATCTCAGCGGCTTCGGCAACGTCGGCGACCTGAACAACCGCTACACCATCGACGGCGAAGCGCTGGCCGGCTACATCACCAGCGGCAAATGGCTGGCCCCGTGGCAGACCATGCCGCAGCCCGCCACGTTCAACGACCCGTCCTTCGTCGCCAACACCTGGTCGGTCAAGGAGGTCGTCGATGCCGCCTACGTGCAGGCCGACTACGCCCTCGACGCGCTGCGCGGCAACTTCGGCGTGCGCATCGTGGACACCACCTCCAGCAGCGGCGGCTGGGCCTGCACGGTGTCCACGGGCCAGGCCTGCCCGGCCGACAAGTACGTGGCGACCGTCGTGCACAAGAACTACAAGAACATCCTGCCCAACCTGAACGTCGCCTACGAGTTGAGCGGCAACCTGATCCTGCGCGCCTCGGCCGCCAAGGTCATGTCGCGCCCGAACTACGGCGACATGTCCAGCTACCTGTGGATCGGCGACCAGACCAAGACCGGCGGCGGCGGCAACCCCGAGCTCAAGCCCTACAAGTCCACCAACCTGGACTTCTCGGCCGAGTGGTACTTTGCCAAGAACGCCATCCTGGCCGGCACGATCTTCAACAAGAAGGTCACCGACTACGTGCTGGTCACGACGAAGCCGGAAACGCACTACAACCAGTTCGAACGCCAGAACACGACCTACGCCGTCTCGCGCCCGAACAACGCCGGCAGCGCCACCATCAAGGGCGCGAGCCTGGCCTTCCAGGCCAACATCGGCTGGGGCTTCGGCGCGCTGACCACGTACACCTTCTCGGACGCCAAATCAGCCCAGGCCGGCTCGCACCTGCCGTTCAACTCCAAGCACCAGTACAGCCTCAGCCCGTTCTATGAAAGCGACCGCTTCAGCGCCCGCGTGACCTACACCTACCGCTCCAAGTACTACACGCAGGCCGATCGCGGCAACTTCCTGGTCACCGACGGCAGCAAGGATCTGGCCGCCAGTGCCAACGTGAAGCTGACCGAGCGCCTCAGCCTGGGCCTGGACGCGATGAACCTGCTGGACAGCGAGTACCGCAACTACGCGGACGTGGCCGGCGTCGCCAACACCGAGTTGCTGACCCGCGGCATCTACCGCACCGGCAAGCGCTACCAGGCCGTGCTGCGGTACAGCTATTGACCCCTCGCTCTGTCACGCCCTGCTGAACGCGGGCGGGCCTGATCGGTCCCCCAAGGGGATGGCGATGCTTGCCGCATGGAGCCGCAAGCACATCGCCAGGCGGGCCGGCTTGGTGAACTGGAGTCGGACACGAGCAGCCCCTGCGGACTGCTTGTGCCTACGACAGGCCAAGGGCCTCTGGCCCTTGGCAGCCCGGCGCTCGGCCCGCAAAGCCAAGTCAAGCCAGTCCTCGTGGCGGCAGTCTCCTGCCTCACTTCGGGCGGTCCGTCGCGGGCCGCCCATTTTTGCTTTGTAATCGCGGCCCATGAATGACAGCGCCACCGCCCCCCGCGAAACCGCCATCGACCTGCTGCGCGGCCTGACCGTCGCCGTGATGATCCTCGTCAACGAATGGGCCGGCGTGGCCGGCCTGCCGGGCTGGCTGAAGCATGCGCCCGCCGACGCGGACGCGATGACCTTCGTGGACATGGTGTTCCCGGCCTTTTTGTTCATCGTGGGCCTGTCGATGCCATTCGCGCTGCAGCCGCAGCTGGAGCGGATCGGTCGCCACGCCGCGCTGCGCACGGCCGCCGAGCGCACGGCGGCGCTGCTCGTCGCCGGGCTGTTCATGGTGAACGCCGAGATGGCGCCGGCCGGCTTCAATGCGTCGGGCTGGCTGCTGGCCGCCTTCGGCGCCATCTTCCTCACCTGGGGCAGCGCCAGCGGCGGGCCGGCCCTGCCCTGGCCGTTGCGCCTGGCGGGCCTCGCGCTGCTGGGCGGGCTGGCCTGGGTCCATCCCGGCGGCATGGGCCTGCACTGGTGGGGCATCCTGGGCCTGATCGGCTGGGCCTACGGCCTGGTGGCGCTGCTGTTCCTGCAGACGCCGCAGAACAGCCGGCTGATCGCCGTGGTGACCGCGCTGCCCCTGTGCGTGGCCTGGTATGCGCTGGCCGCACCGCACCTGGGCGGCGGCGCGCATGCCACGCATGCGCTGCTGGTGCTGGCCGGCATGGGCACGGCACGGCTGCTGCACGACCCCCAGCACCGCGTCGCGCCCGACCGCGCCGCGCGCGTCGCGCTGCTGGCCGCATTCATGATGCTGGCCGTGGGCTTCAGCCTGCGCAGCCAGTTTCCGCTGTCCAAGATCCAGGCCACGCCCAGCTGGGGCCTGGTCTGCGCGGGCGCCACGCTGCTGGCCTACCTGTGCGTGCTGCCGCTGGCCCGCACCTCGCTGGGCCGGGGTGCGCTGAAGCTGCTGGGCGACGCCGCCCGCCATCCGCTGCTGGCCTACCTGCTGCCCTTCGTCATCGGCGCAGCGATGGCGCTGGCGGGCTGGACCTGGCCCGCCGAGCTGGGCGCCGGCTGGCCGGGCCTGGCGCGCGGCGTGCTGATGCTGGCGCTCGTGCTCGTGCTGCTGCGGCTGCTGCTGCGCCTGGGCGTGAGGCTCAAGCTCTGAGAGGGCGAGAGGGAGTCCAGCATGCCCGCCTTGCCGCCCCAAAACGCCCCACTCGTCGTTGCAAATGCTCGCCGTAGCCCGAGCTACGGCTGTGCTTTGCGCCTAGATTGGCGCGCTTTGAGACGCCCTTTCGGGCGCGCCGGCTCCCCTCTCACCCCCTGATGCAACGCCGCCACCTGCTCCGGCTCGCCGCAACGTCCGCCCTGATGCCCACCGCCATGGCCGCCCCGACCGCCCGCTTCCTGCACGTCGGCACCTATGCGCCGCTGGGCCTGGGGCTGTACAGCTTCGCCATCGCCGCCGACGGCGCGCTGCGGCCCCTGGGCGCCACGCCCAACGCGGGCAACCCCAGCTGGCTGGCCGGCAACGGCGGTCGCGTCTACGCCGCCGAGGAAGGCGGCCACCATGTCGCCGTCTACACGCAGGACGACGCCGGTCGGCTGACGCTGCTGCAGCGCGTGCCCAGCGGCGGCAGCGCGCCCTGCCAGCTGTCACTGGGCGCCGGCCACGTCTGGGTGGCCCACTACGGCGACGCGCGCTTCGCCGCGCTGCCGCTGCTGGCCGACGGCCGCCTGGGCGCCGCCCAGAGCTGGCCCAGCTGCACCGGCCCCGACTGCCGGCCCGGCCCGCAGAAGGCAGAGAAGGCACCTCCCGGCAGCCAGGCCCACAGCGGCCACGACGCGCCGCATGCCCACATGATCCAGGCCAGCCCCGACGGCCGCTGGCTGCTGGGCACCGACCTGGGCCGCGACCGCCTGCTGGTCTGGCCGCTGACGCCCGGCGTGCCCGCCGCCCCGGCCCGCGAGCTGGCGCTGAGCCCCGGCTCGGGCCCGCGCCACTTCGTCTTCCACCCGGCGGACGCCGGCCTCGTCTACGTGCTGCAGGAAGAGTCGTCCACGCTGTCCACCGTCGCGCTGACGGCGGGCGGCCCGACGCTGCTGGACGAGACCAGCGTGCTGCCCGTGGGCTTCGCCGGCACCAGCTACGCCTCCGACCTGCTGGTCGCGCCGGGCGGCCGGCACCTGTACGCGCTGAACCGGCTGCACGACAGCATCGGCGTGCTGTCGCTGCGCGCGCCGCGCTCGCCCAGGCTGCTGGACCACCACTGGGTGCGCGGCAGCTACCCGCGCAGCGCGTGCATCGCCGGCACGCAGATGTACGTGTGCAACCAGCGCAGCGACCAGCTCAGCCACTTCGACCTGGGCCGGCCCGAGGCGCCGCGGTTCACGGGGCGGCAGACGGGCGTGCCCAGCCCGGCGGGGGCCTGCGCGCTGTAGCGCCTCACGCGGAGGGACGGGGTGGCGCATCATCCCCACCCATGAGCAAGACCCACCCGCTGCGCGGCGCCGGCCGCCTGGCCACGGCCGCCGTCACCGGCATCACCGACCTGGTCGAGGCCATGCATGCCGAGATCGCCCGGCCGCCGCTGACGGCGCCGCGCCAGCGCACCTCGGGCATCACCGGCCTGGTCTACCGCAGCGTGCGCGGCGTCACCGGCATCGTCGGCGGCGGGCTGGACCTGGCCCTGGGCGCGCTGACGCCGCTGCTGGGCCAGGCCGACCCCGCGCGCGCCAGCGCGGCACTGGCGGCGCTGAACGGCGTGCTGGGCGATTACCTCGAAGCCACCGCCAACCCGCTGGCCACGCCCATGGGCCTGCACCCGCTGGTGGACGGCGCGACCGGCCCGCCCCTGGTGCTGCTGCACGGCCTGTGCATGAACGAGGCGCAGTGGCGGCGCCAAGCCGGCGAAGAAGGCGCCGACTTCCCCGCCGCGTTGGCACGGCTGGGCTACCGGCCGCTGGGCCTGCGCTACAACAGCGGCCGCGCCATCTGGCGCAATGGCGCCGAACTGGCCGCCCTGCTGTACGAACTGCCCGGCCCGCTGACGCTGCTGGGGCACAGCATGGGCGGCTTGGTCGCGCGCAGCGCCATCGCCCAGGCCGGGCGCAGGCGCTGGCCGCGGCGGCTGCAGGCCCTGGTCACGCTGGGTACGCCCCACCTCGGCGCGCCGCTGGAGCGTGGCGGCCAGCAGGTGCAGCGGCTGCTGGCCGTCAGCGCCTATGCGCGCCCGCTGGCCGCGCTGGCCGCAAGGCGCAGCGCCGGCATCCGCGACCTGGCGCACGCCAGCCTGCTGGAAGCCGATGCGGGCGTGGCCAGCCGCGTCCCGCTGCCCGACGGCCTGCCCTGCTACGCCATCGCCGCCACCACGGCCAAGCGCCCCACCGGACCGCCGGCCCGCTGGCTGGGCGACGGCCTGGTGCCCGTGGCCAGCGCGCTGGGCCAGCACCGCGAGGCCGCCCGCCGGCTGGCCTTCACCGACACGGCGCTGTTCACCGGCATGGGCCATCTAGCGCTGCAGACCGACCCCGCCGTGCTGCAGCAGCTGCTGCGGTGGCTGGCGCCGCAAGCGCGCACGGCTTGACCGGCGTCAAGGCCGAGCCGGCATGCCGTCGCGATCATGGGCTCGCTCAAGGAGCAGCCCATGCCCACACGCCTCGTCGTCATCCAGGCCCACCCCGACCCCGCCGGCGGCCATCTGTGCCATGCGCTGGCCCGGGCCTATGCCGACGGCGCCCGCGAGGCGGGCCATGAGCTGCGCGTCATCGACGTGGCGCAGCTGGACTTCCCGCTGCTGCGCTCGCAGCAGGACTGGCTGCATGGCGAGGTGCCGGCCACGCTGAAGCCCGCGCAGGACGACATCCGCTGGGCCGACCACCTGGTGTTCTTCTTCCCGCTGTGGCTGGGCGACATGCCGGCGCTGCTGAAGGCTTTCCTGGAGCAGATCGCGCGGCCCGGCTTTGCGTTCGAGCATGTCGAAGGCAACCCGCTGGGCAAGAAGCTGCTGGGCGGTCGCTCCGCCCATGTGGTGGTCACCATGGGCATGCCGGCGCTGGTCTACCGCTGGATCTTCCGCGCCCACTCGCTGCGCTCGCTGGAGCGCAACATCCTGGGCTTCGTGGGCATAGGCCCCATCCGCGAGACGCTGGTCGGCGGCGTGGACGGCCTGGGCGCAGAGGGCGTGGCGCACTGGTGCACGCAGATGGCGGCGCTGGGGCAGCTGGGCGACTGAGGCCGTCGCCTGCGCGACGAGCAGGCGGCCGCCGCCGCCGCTAAGCTGGCCGGCTACCCAGCCAGGAGACGCGCCATGCCCGACCGCCACTACCGCATCTGCCCCTTGTGCGAGGCCTGCTGCGGCCTGGAGATCAGGACCGAGGGCGCCCAGGTCGTCAGCATCCGCGGGGCCGAGAACGATGTCTTCAGCCGTGGCTACCTGTGCCCCAAGGGCGTCAGCCTGAAGGACCTGCACGAAGACCCCGACCGCCTTCGCACGCCGCTGATCAAGCGCGACGGCCGCTTCGTCGAGGCCAGCTGGGAGGAGGCCTTCGCCGAGATCGAACGGCGGCTGCTGCCCATCCACCGCGAGCAAGGGCCCGATGCCGTCGCGCTGACCATCGGCAACCCCGCCGCGCACAAGGTCAACCTGCTGGCCTACACGCCGCGGCTCGTGAAGTCGCTGGGCTCCCGCAACGTGATGAGCGCGTCCACGCTGGACCAGATGCCCAAGCAGCTGAGCGCCGGGCTGATGTTCGGCCACTGGCTGAGCATCCCGCTGCCCGACATCGAGCGCTGCGACTACCTGCTCATCCTCGGCGCCAACCCCATGGTCAGCAACGGCAGCCTGTGGACCGTGCCCGACTACCGCGGCAAGGCCAAGGCCATGCGGGCGCGCGGCGGTCGCATCGTCGTCGTGGACCCGCGCCGCAGCGAGACGGCCGCCGCGGCCGACGAGCACCTGGCCATCCGCCCCGGCGGCGACGCGCTGCTGCTGGCCGGCATCGCGCACACGCTGTTCGCCGAGGGCCTGGTGAAGCTGGGCCGGCTGGCCGAGCATGTGAACGGCCTGGACGACGCCCGCGCCGCGCTGCAGCCCTTTGCGCCCGAGGCGACGGCGGCCGGCTGCGGCATCGCGGCCGAGGTGCAGCGCCGCCTGGCGCGCGAGCTGGCCGCCGCACCGCGCGCGGCCGTCTACGGCCGCATCGGCACCTGCACGCAGCGCTTCGGCACGGTGAACTCCTGGCTGGTGGACCTGATCAACGCGCTGACCGGCAACCTGGACCGCGAGGGCGGCGCGATGTTCGCGAAGGCCGCGGCCTTCGCGGCCAACACGCAGAACCGGCCCGGCAACGGCAAGGGCGTCACCACCGGCCGGCGCGTGAGCCGCGTGTCCGGCGCGCCCGAGGTCTATGGCGAGCTGCCCATCACCGTGCTGGCCGAGGAGATCGAGACCCCGGGCGAGGGCCAGGTGCGCGCGCTGATCACCATTGCCAGCAACCCGGTGCTGTCCGCGCCCGGCGGGCCGCGCATCGCCAGGGCGCTGGAGCAGCTCGACTTCATGCTGAGCCTGGACATCTACGTCAACGAGACCACGCGGCATGCCGACGTCATCCTGCCAGGCCTGTCGCCGCTGGAGGACTTGCACTTCGACGTGGCCTTCCCGCAGCTCAGCCACCGCAACCATGCGCGCTTCTCCGGCCCGGTGTTCGACGCGCCCGCCGGCACGCCGCAGGAGTGGCAGACCATCCTGAAGCTGTGCGCGCTGCTGGAAGGCCGCGGGCTGGACGTGGACGTGCAGCAGCTGGACGACGAGGCCATTGCCGCGGACGTGCAGCGCGCGGCCGGCGACGCCGCGCCCGCCATCCTGGCCGCGCTGCAGCCCTGGCGCGGGCCGGAGCGCCTCATCGACCTGCAGCTGCGCATGGGCCCCTACGGCGACCAGTTCGGCCGCCGGCCCGAGGGCCTGACGCTGGCCAAGGTCCGGGCCGCCAGCACGGTCGAGGGCGGCGGCGTGGACCTGGGCGCGTTGACCCCCCGCATCCCCGAGCTGCTGCGCACGCCCAGCGGCAAGATCGAGCTGGCGCCGCCGGCCATCCTGGCCGACCTCGCGCAGGTGAAGGCCGCGCCCGCCCCGGCCTTCAGCCTCATCGGCCGGCGCGACACCCGCTCGGGCAACAGCTGGATGCACAACCTGCCGGTGCTGGCCAAGGGCCCGGAGCGCTGCACGCTGCTGGTCAACCCCGGCGACGCCGACCGGCTGGGCCTGGCCGAGTTCGCCAAGGTCAAGAGCGCCGTGGGCGAGTTGGTCGCACGCGTGGAGCGCAGCGCCGACATGGCACCCGGCGTCGTCAGCCTGCCGCATGGCTGGGGCCATGACCTGGACGGCGTGCAACTGGCCGTGGCCCGCGAGCGGCCCGGCGTCAACCTGAACGCGCTGCTGGACGATGCGGCCCGCGACCCGCTCTCCGGCAATGCGGTGCTCAGCGGCGTGGCGGTGGAGATCACTGCGGCTTGAACAGGCCCTGAAAGGGGCGCGACACGGCCAGCGTGTCGGCCGTGTCGCGCAGGCGCAGCCGCATGCCGCCGTCGTCGTCGCGCACGGCGCTGGCGATCTGCGCGCTGGCGACGACGGTGGAGCGGTGCACCTGCTGGAAGCGCGCCGGGTCCAGCAGGGCCAGCAAGTCCTTCAGCGGCGTGCGCAGCAGCGCGTCGCGCGGCTCGCCGCCTTCCGCGTACACCACGCGCGTGTAGCGGCTGTCGGACTCGAAGTACAGGACGTCGGCGATGCGGATCAGCCGCACCTCCTTGCCCATGCCGGCCTGCAGCGTGTCGGGCCAGGCCGGGCGGCGCTGGCTGCCCGCCAGTTGCACCAGCAGGCGCTGCAGCGCGTCGTTGTCGGCCGCCGGGCGCTGCTTCAGCCGCGTGACGGTCTGCGCCAGGCGCTCGGGGTCCAGCGGCTTGACGAGATAGTCCACCGCGCCGGCATCGAAGGCCTGCAGCGCATGGTCGCCGAACGCGGTGACGAACACCACCGGGCAGCGCCCCGCGATGCGCCGCGCCACGTCGATGCCCGACAGGCCCGGCATGCGGATGTCCAGGAAGCACACGTCGGGCTCATGGGCCAGCCACTGGTCCCAGGCGTCCGCGCCGTGCGTGGCCTGCGCCACGATGCGGGCCTCGGGCCAGGCCGCGGCCAGCGCCTCGGCCAGTTGTTCGCGGGGCGCGGGCTCGTCGTCGGCGATCAGCAGTCTTGTCATGGCGTGATGGTGATTTCGGCGCGTGTGCCGCCTTCGGCACGGGCCTGCAGCGTGAAGCGGGCCCGGTCGCCGAAGTGGTGCCGCAGCCGCTGGCGCAGGTTGGCCAGGCCCACGTCGTCATGCGCATCATCGGCCAGGCCCAGGCCGTCGTCGTCGACGCGCAGCCACCAGGCGCCGCCCGCCTCGCCGCCGGCGCGCAGCACCAGATGGCCGTCGCCGATCTTGGGCTCCAGGCCGTGTTCCACGGCGTTCTCCACCAGCGTCAGCAGCAGGCCCGGTGGCAGCTCCCGTGGCATCAGCGCGGCCGGCACGTGGATCTCGCCCTGCACGCGCCCCGCCAGACGCGCATCCAGGATGGCCAGGTAGTGGCGCACGGCCTGCACCTCGTCGGCCAGCGGCACCGTGGGGCGGCCCAGCATCTCGGTGCTGCGGCGCAGGAAGCCGGTCAGCTCGCGCAGCAGCGGGCCGGCACGCTCGTCGCGGCGGTCCACCCAGTGCTGCAGCGTGGCCAGCGTGTTGAAGACGAAGTGCGGATGGATCTGCGCCTGCAGCAGCCGCAGGTCGGCCTCGGCGGCGGCGCGGGCGGCGGCGTCGCGTTCGGCCACCAGTTGCAGCCGGGCCAGTTGGCGCTCGCCCGCCGCGCGGCCGGCGCGGGCCACCACGCCCAGCAGCAGCAGGATGCCACCCCCGATGGGCACGATGGCAAACAGCATGCGCTGCAGGCGCCCGACGTCCAGCGCGGCGTCGAGGCCATGCATTCCCACCCGTATCAGCACGACGGCCGTCACACCCACCGCCAACCCACGCACGAAGCCGCGCACGAGCTTGTTGGGTGCCATCTTCTGCGGCGCCAGCCAGGCGCCCAGCAGCGCGACGCTCAGCCCGATCCAGACGGCTGCGGCAATGCCCAGTGCTTCACCCCAGCCGCGCCCCTGGTCGTGCAGCCAAAGGACCGCGCCGGCCAGCACCAGCAGCCAACCGGCCCAGGCCCACAGGCCTTGGCGGGAGTAGAGGTAGGCATCGGCCAGCTCGACCCGCTCGCGCAGCGTCGGTTCGTCACGGCCGATGCGCTCGTAGTGCGGGAGGGCCCAGCGGTAGTACCAGCGCTGGAAGCGGTTGCCGGTGGCGAGGGGGTTGGTGGCGTCCATGGCCGGCACTCTAGGGGCGGGCCAAGGGGGCGCTGTCGATGGAGCGGCGAATCGCATCTGGCGCTGCATGAAACACCGCCGGACCTGCACGAAGCGCCGCCTGTGTCCCGCCGGACACAAAGCGCATCAACGCCAGACACGCGCCGTGGCCACAGTCCGCCCCAGGCAACGCGGCAGATGTCACGCGCCCTTTGCGGGGCGGCACGCACATCCCAGCCCCTCACGCCTAGACTGCTTTCCATCAACCCAGAGGGCAAACCCGTCGAAAGGCGGGGACGCAAAGCTTCCGGCCTACCGCACGCCAGGTGCCAGGGCAGCGGGGCCGCCAGGACCGCAGGGTCTTGACGGGCGTGGCCCTCTTCACCGCAAGACCCGGCCATGCGCAGCACCCCCCTCTCCTGGACCCTGGGCCTCCTGACCGCCGCGGCGCTGACCGCCTGCGGAGGCGGCGACGGCAGCAGCAGCGACACCAGCGTGACGACCCAGTCCGCCGAGCTGCCCGGCAGCGCCACGCTGAGCGTGGACCTCGACGACCCGGCCGCAGGCGCGCTGGCCCAGCCCAGCTTCCACGCCGCCGCCGTGGAGCTGGACGAGCCCGACAACGCCGCCGAACCGCACCGCGCCGTCGCCTCATCCGGCCTGTCCACCAAGGGCCTGACGCTGGATGTGCTGGACGCCGCCATGCGCCGCCGCGCGCTGGCCGGCAGCGACGCCGCGCCGCTGGCCACCAGCACGGTGGTGACGACCTACACGCCGGCGCAGGTGCGCGCCGCCTATGGCCTGCCGGCATTGACGGCCTCCGCCGCGCAGCTGGGTGCCGGGCAGACCATCTACATCGTCAACGCCAAGCACGACCCCAACATCGCCGCCGAGCTGGCCGCGTTCAACAGCAAGTTCGGCCTGCCCACCTGCAGCACGCGCACGCTGGCGGCCAACGCCACGCTGCCGCTGACCGCCGCGTCCGCCAGCGCCTGCGAGCTGGTCATCGCCTACAGCACGGCGGCCGGCGCCCTCACCGCCACGGCTCCGGCCTATGACAGCGGCTGGGCCACCGAGATCGCGCTGGACGTGCAATGGGCCCACGCCATCGCGCCGCTGGCCCGCATCGTCCTCATCGAGGCGCCGGACGCCAGCGTCGGCAGCCTGTCCAACGCCGTCGCGCTGGCCAACAAGATGGGCGCCGGCGTCGTGTCCATGAGCTTCGGCGCCGCCGAGGGCAGCTGGACCAGCGCCTACGACCAGGTCTTCTCCACGTCGGGCATGACCTATCTGGCCGCCACCGGCGACGACGGCACGCAGGTGCTGTGGCCGTCGGTGTCCAGCAAGGTGCTGGCCGTGGGCGGCACGACGCTGACCTACGCCGGCAGCGGCACGACGCGCAGCGAGACCACCTGGAGCGGCACCGGCGGCGGCACCAGCGCCTATGTGGCGCTGCCCAGCTACCAGAGCGGCAGCATCGGTGGCTACGCGCGCCGCGCGGTGGCCGACGTGGCCTTCAACGCCGACCCCAACTCGGGCCAGTACGTGGCCCTCATCGCGCCGGGCACGACGACCCCGCGCTGGATCAGCGCCGGCGGCACCAGTCTGGCCACACCGCAGTGGGCCGGCCTGGTCGCCGTGGCCAACGCGATGCGCGCGGCCGCGGCCAAGGCCCCGCTGGGCCAGGTGCACGCCGCCCTCTACCAGGGCATCGGCGTCGTGCCGACGACCTACGCCGCCGCGTTCAAGGACGTGACCACCGGCAGTCATGGCAGTTGCGCCACCTGCGCCGCCGTGACCGGCTACGACACGCCCACCGGCTGGGGCACGCCCAATGCCGGCGCGCTGCTGAGCAGCCTGGGTGCCGCGGCGAGTTCGACCAGCACCAGCACCGTCACCGCACCGCGGCTGACCACCACCCGCCTCAGCGGCGTGGCCGGCCAGGCGCTGAGCGCCAGCATCGGCTACAGCGCGCCCAGTTCCAGCTCGCTGTCCATCAGCATCGCCGGCATTCCCAGCGGCATGACGTTCGCGGCCGCCAGCGGCGCCATCACCGCCACCTGGGCCAGGCCGGTGACGGGCAGCTACACGCTGACGATCACGCTGAAGGACAACCTGGGCCAGACGGCCACCGGCACGGTGGCGGTCGTCATCACCGCGAAGTAGCCGCCAAACGACAACGCCGCCCGGAGGCGGCGTGCGACACGGTCCGGCGCGATCAGCGCAGGCGGTCGGTCTCCAGCTGCACGCGGTCCACGGAGCCGTCGGCGTTGCGCTGCAGGCGCACGCGGCGCATGCCGTCGGGGCTGACCAGCAGCTCGTTGCTCTCGGCGCGCCAGTTTTCCAGCGGCGTCTCGTCCAGCGCGACGCCCACGCGGCGCACGCCCACGTGGACGCGCAGCGTGCGGCCGTCGTCCAGCAGGTACTCGCCCTGGGCCAGGCGCAGCATCAGCCGGTCCGTGGCGGCCGGGACGGTGGGTTCTTGGGCACTCGCGGGCGCGGTCAGCGTCATCAGGGCGAGCAGGGCGGCCGACAGGGTGAGCGGTCGCAGATTCTTCATGGTGGGTACTCCTTAAAACCCGAGGTCAGTCACCCCGGCACAAACACCAGTGCAAACCCCGTGCCAATCTCAAACCCAGAGGCTTCAATGAGGGTTTGCCCCAGTTTTGGGCCAAAAGCCGGCCGAGGTGCGCCGGTTTTGGGCCTGGCGCCTCGTCCTGGCGCGGCGCGCTCAGGCGGCCGATGGCAGGTCGGCCTGGCGGCGCGACACGTCGCGCAACAGCCTCGCCACGATCAGGCGCATGACGTGAAAGCCCAGCTTGGGGTTCTGGAAGTAAAGCAGGGCCATCTCTTCGGCCGTGAGGCTGTAGACCACGCAATCGGCCGTCGCCTCCAACGTCAGGGTGCGCCGGTTGTCGGGCGCGAACAGGCCGATCTCTCCGACCAGCGCACCCGGCCCCAGCAGCTCGTCGTACTCCACCAGGCGCAATGCGCCGGAATCCAGGTAGAGCATCTCGGTCGCCGCATCGCCCTGGCGCCACAGCACGGTGCCAGCAGCCACGGTGCGTCGGTGCATGTGCGGCAACAGCCATTCGGACACCGGCGTGTCGGCGCGGGCGCGCGCGATGGACTGCACCAGCCGGCGCATCTGCAGCGTCTTCTTGATGTTGATGGGGATCAGCACGCCGTAGAGCAACAGCGTCGGGACCGCCTGCTTCAGCGCGCCATAGGCAACCAGGAAGCAGCAGGCCGTCAGCGCGGCGATGCGCAGCGGCAGCATGCTCTTCATCAGGTAGCTGGCCAGCATCAGCGCGGCGCCGATCAGCCCGAGGGTGTTGGCGATCAGGTCGGTCATGGCTTGGGCTCCGGGGAAGACGGCTGCAATCCGGGCAGGGCCAGTGCAAACACCTCGACGGCCTGGCTCTTGCCCTTGAAATGGGTGGGGCCGACGGCCTCGCTCGGCAGCACGCCGGCCAGCTGGGCCTGGGTGGCCGCGTCGAACAGCACCGCGTGGCCACAGACCTTGGTGTGAGCCTCCAGCCGGGCGGCGACGTTGACCGTGTCGCCGATGCAGGTGTAGGTGGCGCGCTGGCGCGTGCCGGTGTAGCCGGCGACGACGTCGCCGCTGGCGACACCGACGCCGATGCGTATCTCGGGCCGGCCGGCGGCCCGCTGTTCGGCGCTGAACTGCGCCACCATCTCGACCATCTCCACCGCAGCCAGCAGCGCGCACTGGCCCGCCGCCGGCAGCGGCTGCGGCGCGCCGAACACGGCCATCAGGCCGTCGCCGATCATCTGGTTGACGACGCCGCCGTGGCCGTTGATGGCCGCGAACATCAGCGTGTAATAGGTGTTCAGCAGCTCGATGACTTCCTCGGGCGGGCGCGTCTCGACCAGGCCGGTGAAGCCGCGGATGTCGCAGAACATCACCGTCGCCGCCACCTCGCGGCCACCCAGCGCGAAGCCCTCGGTCTCCAGGTTCTGCGCCACCTCGCTGGTCGCGAAGCGCCGCACCAGTTCGCGCTGCTGGTCGCGCAGCTTCTTGCGCTCCAGGCTGGCGTTGATGCGCGCCTTCAGCAGCACCAGGTTGACCGGCTTGTGCAGGTAGTCCTCGGCGCCCAGCTCGACGCAGCGCACCACGGCCTCCATGCCCTCGACGGCCGAGGTGACGATGACGGGCAGCTCGCGCAGCTCCGGATGGGCGCGCAGCCGCTCCAGCAGCTCCAGGCCGCTCATGCCGGGCATGTCGATGTCCATCAGCAGCAGGTCGAAGGCCGCCTGCTGCACGCGCGCCAGCGCCGCCAGGCCGTCCTCGACCATCTCGACCTGATGGCCCAGCAGCTCGACGTGACGGGCCAGCAGCAGGCGGTTGACCCGGTTGTCTTCGGCCAGCAGGATGCGGGCCGACTTGGCGCGGCGGTCACGCATGGCAGCGCGCCTGCAGCTCGGCCCGCACGGCGTCGAACAGCAGCGCCAGCGCATCGACGCGCGCACCGGCCGCGGCGCCCAGCTCGGCCAGCGGCGTCTGTTCCAGCGCGCGCGCCGCGTCGGCGAAGGCCAGCGCGCCGAAGGTGGCGCCGCTGGACTTCAGCGAATGCGCATGGCGCCTGAACACCGCCGCATCGCCGGCCGAGGCGGCCTCGCGCAGCGCCGCCAGGCCCTGCGGCGCGTCCTGCAGGAAGGAGGCCGCCAGCTCGATGACGAAGTCGGCACCGGCACTGGCCTGCAACTCGGCGAACACCTGCTCATCGATGACCCCCTGCGCCATGGCACCTCCTGGATTCATGCGGCCTCCCGGCGCGCCGGCGTCTGCTCCAGCGCGGCCACCAGCGCGTCCACGCGGATGGGCTTGGTGATGTAGTCGTCCATGCCGGCGGCCAGGCACTGGTCGCGGTCGCCCTTCATCGCGTTGGCCGTCATCGCGACGATGCGCGGCCGGGCCGCCCCGCAGCGATCGAGGATGCGCCGGGTCGCCTCCAGGCCGTCCATCTCGGGCATCTGCACATCCATCAGCACCAGGTCGTAGTCCTGCCGCAGCACGCTCTCCAGCGCCTCGACGCCGTCGGCCGCCACGTCGGCGCGATAGCCCATCTGTTGCAGCAGGCGCAGCGCCAGCTTCTGGTTCACCGCGTTGTCCTCGGCCAGCAGGATGCGCAGCGGATGGCGGGCCGCCAGGCCGGCGTCGAAGCGCGCACCCGGCGCCGGGGCGGCGGGCGCGGCGCGCACCGCCTCGTGGTGCAGCACGGTCACCAGCGTGTCGAACAGCTGGCTCTGGCGCAGCGGCTTCATCATGACCGCGGCGAACAGCCCCTCCTCCAGCTCGCGACGCCCCAGCGAGGTGAACAGCACGCGCGGCATCTCCGGCCGCAGCACGCGCAGCCGCTGGGCCAGGGCCGCGCCGTCCAGCTCCGGCATGTGCATGTCCAGCACGGCGACATCGAAGGCCTCGGCGGCCACCAGCGCCAGCGCCTCCAGCGGCGACTCGGTATCGCGCACCACCATGCCCCACTTGGCGGCCTGCAGCGCCAGGATGCGGCGGTTGGTGGCGTTGTCGTCGACCACCAGCATGCGCATGCCCTTGAGGGCCGGCTGGGTGCCGATGAGGTCGCGCCGCGCGCCGGGCGCGGCAGCGCTGGCCCTGGCCGGCAGCGTGAAATGGAAGCGGCTGCCCCGGCCCGGCCCGTCGCTCTCGGCCCACATGCGCCCGCCCATCAGCTCCACCAGCCGCCGGCTGATGGCCAGGCCCAGGCCGGTGCCGCCGTACTTGCGCGTGGTGCTGCTGTCGGCCTGGCTGAAGCTCTGGAACAGCCGCGCCAGGCCCTCCGCATTGAGGCCGATGCCGGTGTCGCGCACGACGAAATGCAGCTGCCCGCCCTCGGCCGCCAGGCCGACGACGACCTCGCCACCCTCGGTGAACTTGACGGCGTTGGACACCAGGTTGAGCAGCACCTGGCGCAGCCGCGTCACGTCGCCCAGCAGCACGGCCGGCAGTTCGCCCTCGGGCTCGTAGGCCAGATCCAGGCGCTTCTCGGCCACACGCGGCGCCACCAGGTCCAGCGCCGACTCGACGCACTCGCGCAGATCGAAGGGCTGGGACTCGACGTCCATGCGGCCGGCCTCGATCTTGGAGAAGTCGAGGATGTCGTTGATGATGGTCAGCAGGGTCTCGCCGCTGTCGCGGATGGTGGCGGCGTAGTCGCGCTGCTCGTCGTTCAGCGGCGTGTCCAGCAGCAGCCCGCCCATGCCGATGATGGCGTTCATCGGCGTGCGGATCTCGTGGCTGACCGTCGCCAGGAAGGCCGACTTGTGGGCGCTGGCGGCCTCCAGCACGGCGGTGCGCTCGCGCACGCGCTGCTCGGTCAGGGCCTCGTTCAGGCGCCGGTTCTCGTGGCGCATGCGGATGGAGTCGCGCAGCGTGCCGGCGAACACATGGCCGTAGCCCAGCATGCAGCCCAGCATCAGCAGCAGCATCAGGGATGTGACCCAGGACAGCGGCGCACCGTCCAGCAGGCCCCGTGCCACCAGCGGCAGCGCGCAGGGGATCACGTTGGCATAGGTGCTCGGCAGCACGGCGGCATTGGCCGAGACGACGCTGATCATCATGCCCAGCTGCAGCATCATGAGCACCAGCAGGCGCAGTGGCTCGACGTCGAAGAACAGCCAGCCCGAAACGCCCCAGACCACGCCGTGCAGCAGGTTGTAGCCCAGCAGCAGGCGATGCCAACGGTCCAGCCGGCCCTCGGCCTGCCAGCGCAGGCGCAGCGGCGCGACGGGGTAGTACAGCAGCAGCACGGCCACGACGGCCCCGCACCACGGCACGAGGCGGCCCCAGTCCAGCGGGCCACCGAGCGTCAGCGCAAAGCAGAACAGCGGCAGCGCGAGGAAGCCGGCCGTCACGCCGCGTCCCATGTTGCGCGCGACGATGCCGTGGCTGACCTCGGCCATCTGTGCTTCTTCGAGTTCGCTCCCCGCCCCCGTCGCCGCCATCAAGCTCTCCCCGGCGTCGCGGCCCTGTTCTTTGCCGCAGGCCGCGAGCGGGCCGAGTCTAGGAGCGCCGCCGGCAGAAAGCCAGGGCTGCATCGCGTTCGCAACGCCCGCGCAAGCTCAGGTTCAGCGTCCCGCCAGCAAGGTGGCCACCTCGGCCGCCGAGCGCACGCCCAGCTTGGCGAAGACGCGGGCACGGTGGACCTCCACGGTGCGTATGGACACGTGCAGCTCGTCGGCGATGACCTTGTTGAGCTTGCCGGCCGCCACGCGGGCCATGACCTCGCGCTCGCGCTCGGTCAGGCTGGCCAGCCGCGCGGCGCGCTCGGCGGCCTGGGCGCCCTCGGCCTGCATGGCGGCGTCCACCGCCAGCGCCTGCTCGATGCGGTCGGCCAGCGCGTTGTCGCTGTAGGGCTTCTCCAGGAAGTCGAACGCCCCCTTCTTCAGCGCCTCGACGACCATGGGGATGTCGCCATGGCCAGTCAGGAACAGCACCGGGTTGCGCAGCCGCCGCGCCAGCAGCTCGTCATGCAGCCGGGTGCCACTCATGGGTTCCATGCGCACGTCCAGCAGGAAGACGCCGCGCGGCGCCGGCTCGCGGTCCAGCATCTCCAGCAGGGCAGGGCCGCTGGCGAAGCTGCGCACGCTGAGGCCGCGCGAGCGCATCAGGAAGGCGAGCGCGTCACGCACGCCGGGGTCGTCATCGACGAGGTGGACGCTGCCATCAACCATGAACATGCTCCCGACTCAAGGGCAGGCTGAAGGAGAACAGCGCGCCGCCCCCCGCCGCCTCGCTGGCGTCGAGCACGCCCTGGTGGGCCTCGACGATGGAGCGGCAGATGGCCAGGCCCATGCCCATGCCGTCGGCCTTGGTGGAATAGAAGGGCGCGCACAGCTGCTCGACGCTGCGGCCGGCCAGACCGGGGCCGTTGTCCTGCACGTCCACGCGCACGAAGTCGCCGACGACGCGGCTGCTGACGGTGATGCGCCGCCCGCCGTTCTCTTGCGGGCGGGCCTGCAGCGCGTCGGCCGCGTTGCGCACCAGGTTGATGACGACCTGCTCGATCAGCACCGCGTCGGCCAGCACCGGCGGCACGCCGGGCGCCAGCGCCAGCGCCAGCGTGACGCCGCGGCGCTGGCAGTCGCGGCCGAGCAGGTCCAGCGCGGCGCCGATGACGTCGTTGAGGTCGCAGGGCTCGTGGCGCGGCTCGCGCCGGGTCAGGAACTCGCGGATGCGCGCGACGATGCGGCCCGCGTGCGCGGCCTGCTGGCCCAGGCGCTGCAGGGCGCCCAGCACCAGCTCGTCCTGCACGCCCATGCGGGCCAGCGAGTTGCTCACGCCGGCGCCATAGCTGGCGATGGCCGTGAGCGGCTGATTCAGCTCGTGGGCCAGCGTGGACGCCACCTCGCCCAGCATGGTCAGGCGCGCGTTGTGGGCCAGGGTCTCGACCTGGCGGCGCTCGCGCTCCTCCAGCCGCTTGCGCTCGGTGATGTCGATGATGCTGCCCATCCAGCCGATCTGGCGGCCGGCCGCGTCCACCAGCGGCGACTCGAACACCATCACGTCCACCGGGCGGCCGCTGCTGTGCTGCCAGCGCGCCTCGAAGCCCTCGCGCGGCGCGTGGCCGGCCAGGCTGCGGCGGTTGCGCTCGGCGAGCTCGTCCAGCGCGTCCGGCGGCCAGTAGGGCATGGGCGGCAGCAGGCCCACCAGCCGTTCGGCGGGCAGGCCCACCATGTCGCAGAAGGTGCGGTTCACGTAGAGCAGCCGGCCGTCGAAGTCGCGCGCGCGCAGCGCCACCAGCGCGGAGTCCTCCATCGCCCGGCGCCAGGCGGCCTCGGTGCGCCAGGCGCTTTCGGCACGCTGCACCTGGCGCATCTGCCGGCGCAGCAGCCAGCTGGCCACGGCGATCAGCGGCAGGAAGCCGGCCACCAGCACCAGCGCCAGCGGGCGCACGCCGTCGGGCACGGGCTCGCGCAGCGTCAGCTCCAGCGCAGCGTCGGCCAGCGTCGCCTCGGCCAGCGGGCTGGCGCGCAGCGGGCCGGTCAGCGCCACGCGGTAGCTGGGCCGCGGCCCCTGCGCGGCGCGCAGCGGCGACTCGGTGCTGGAGGCGATGACCTGGTCGGCGCTGTCGACCAGCTGCAGGTCGTACTTGCGCGCCAGCCACCAGGGCACGCCGCGCTTGAGCAGCAGCGCCGGCGCATAGCGCACCACCAACACGCTGTCGTCGGGCGCCACGCGCGCGGTCAGGTGCAGCGAGAGGCCGTCCTCGTAGCGGTTGGCGGCGGCCTGGCCCGGCACCTCGGCCAGCACGCGGTTGCGCGCGTCCAGCCAGGTGACGGACAGCCACAGCCGCCGCAGCCCGGCATTGGTCTCGGGGTGGGACGCCAGCAGGGCCTGGCTGGGCGCCTGGCCGGCCAGGGCGGCGGCGAGGTCGCGCAGATGGCCCTGCTCCTCGTCGATGCGGCCGCGCAGCTGGGCCTCGGTGCTGAGCGCGTCGGAGATCAGCGTCTGCCGCTGCAGCTCCTGCTCCTCGATGCCATTGGCCCGCACCCAGGCCAGCACGCCGCCGACGAAAATGAGCGACAGCACCAGCGGCGCCAGCCACAGGCTTCGGGACAGGAGCTCGCGCGGCTTCATAAGTGTGCGAGTCTAAGAAGGCCGGCGGCCACCGACACTGTGGAACTCCACAACAGGCGCCGCCCCCGGGCGCCCCGAAGATGCCGACCCAGACCAAGACCGCCGCCTGGAGACACCCGATGAGTTCGCGCCGCCGACTGCTCGCCGCCGCGCTGGGCCTGCCGCTGGGCCTGGCCCGGGCCCAGGCGCCCATCGTCATCAAGTTCAGCCACGTCGTCGCGCCGGACACGCCCAAGGGCAAGGCGGCCCTGCGCTTCAAGGAGCTGGCCGAGGCCAGGACGGGCGGGCGGGTGCGGGTGGAGGTCTACCCCAACAGCCAGCTCTACAAGGACAAGGAAGAGATGGAGGCGCTGCAGCTGGGCAGCGTGCAGATGCTGGCGCCGTCGCTGGCCAAGTTCGGGCAGATGGGCGTGCGGGAGTTCGAGGTCTTCGACCTGCCGTTTCTGTTCCGCGACGACGCCGCCTTCCGCGCCGTCACCGACGGGCCGCTGGGCGCCGAGCTGCTGCGCAAGCTGGAACCCAAGGGCATCAAGGGCCTGGCCTACTGGGACAACGGCTTCCAGATCATGAGCGCCAACCGGCCGCTGCGCACGGTGGCGGACTTCAAGGGCCTGCGCATGCGCATCCAGTCCAGCAAGGTGCTGGACGCGCAGATGCGCGCCCTGGGCGCCATCCCGCAGGTGATGGCCTTCAGCGAGCTGCGCCAGGCGCTGCAGAACGGCCTGGTGGACGGCACCGAGAACGCGCCCAGCAACCTCTACACGCAGCGCATCCACGAAGTGCAGAAGCACATGACGCTGTCCAACCACGGCCACCTGGCCTATGCGGTCATCGTCAACAAGAAGTTCTGGGACGGCCTGCCCGGTGACATCCGCGAGCCGCTGGAAGCGGCGCTGAAGGACGCGACCGCGCACGCCAACACCATCGCCGGCAGCGAGAACGCCGCGGCGCTGCAGGCCATCCGGGCCAGCGGCCGCTGCAGCATCCACACGCCCACGCCGGCCGAGCGGGCCGAGTGGAGGCAGGTGCTGATGCCGGTCCACAAGGAGATGGAGGCGCGCGTGGGCAAGGCCACCATCGCGGCGGCCTACCGGGCCGTCGGTTTCGTCGCGCCCTGACAAGGCACGCTATTTGCACTGCCCTGGGGCATGAACACGCCCCCCTTTGCCCTGCCCGGCCTGCGCGTGCTGCTGGCCGACGCCGGCCAGCGCCGCAGCCCCGTCATCCGCCTGGAGTTGATCCGCCTGCGCTGCCAGTTGCTGGACGTGCTGGACCTGGTGGAGCAGCCCGGCGCGCTGGACGAGGCGCTGCGGCGCCAGTCGCCCGAGCTGCTCATCGTCGACTGCGAGCAACCCGCGCCCGTGCTGCTGGAGCAGCTGGGCGAGGCGCTGCGCCGCCAGCCCCGCCCGGTGCTGCTGTTCGCCGAGCAGATGAGCGCCGCGCAGATGCGCGACGCGTTGCAGGCGGGCATCAGCACGCTGCAGCTGGCCGGCCTGCCGCCGCAGCGCCTGGGTGCGCTGCTGCAGCTGGCGCTGGCGCGCTTCGAGCACGACCAGACCCTGCAGCGCGACCTGCGCCAGACGCAGACGCAGCTCGCCGAGCGCAAGCTGGTGGAGCGTGCGCGCGGCATCCTGATGCGCGAGCAGGGGCTGGACGAGGAGGCCGCCTTCCAGCGCCTGCGCCAGCTCGCGATGGACGGTGGTCAGACGCTGGCCGCCGTCGCCACCCGCCTCATCGACGCCGACCACCTGCTCCGCACCCGTTGAGCGCAGACACGCCGGACTGGGGCGCGCCGCACCAAGCCGCAACAGCCCAGCGCTCCGGAACCCGCACCGCCACGGCGCAAAACGCCCATGGCAGCCGCGGCACTGCGCCAAGCGCGTGCAAAACATCACCGGCCGCCGCACGCAAAAGCTGGCACGCAATCTGCTGAAAAGGGTTCGAGGCCTGCAATGGCGCAGGTCTCTCGGGCCGGCCGGCTGTGAATCGGCCGGCACTTCGGGACAACGGCGTCCGACCTCCCCCATTGCGCTTTCGCTGCCCGGCAGCGCGGGCGGAGCACGGCCGCGACGGCGTTGAGCCCAGCATGACTCAGGAGCCCGTGATGACCGCCAGCGATAACTCGACCACCACGCCCAACCCGCAGCGCCGCAGCCTGCTCGCCGCAGCGGCCTCGCTGCCCTTTGCCGGCCTGGCCGGCGGCGCCTGGGCCCAGGGCTCGGACAAGCCGGAGAAGGAGGAAGTCCGCATCGGCTTCATCCCGCTGACCGACTGCGCCAGCGTCGTCATGGCCTCGGTGCTGGGCTTCGACAAGAAGTACGGCATCAAGATCATCCCCACCAAGGAAGCCTCCTGGGCCGGCGTGCGCGACAAGCTGGTCAACGGCGAGCTGGACATGTCGCACGTGCTGTACGGCCTGATCTACGGCGTGCACCTGGGCCTGGGCGGCCCCAAGAAGGACATGGCCGTGCTCATGTCCCTGAACAACAACGGCCAGGCCATCTCGCTGTCCAAGACGCTGGCCGACAAGGGCGCGGTGGACGGCCCGTCGCTGGCCAAGGTGATGGCCGCCAACCCGCGCGAGTACAGCTTCGCCGGCACCTTCCCGACCGGCACCCACGCGATGTGGATGCACTACTGGCTGGCCGCGGCGGGCATCAACCCGCTGAGCGGCGCCAAGCTCATCACCGTGCCGCCGCCGCAGATGGTGGCCAATATGCGCGTGGGCAACATGGACGGTTTCTGCGTGGGCGAGCCCTGGAACCACCGCGCCATCATGGACGGCATCGGCATCACGGCCAACACCACGCAGGACATCTGGAAGGACCATCCCGAGAAGGTGCTGGGCACGACGGCCGAGTTCGTCAAGAAGCACCCCAACACCTGCCGCGCCGTGCTGATGGCCGTGCTGGAGGCCAGCCGCTGGATCGACGCCAGCCTGTCCAACAAGCTCAAGATGGCCGAGACGGTGGCGCAGAAGTCCTACATCAACACCGGCGTGGACGCGATCAACCAGCGCATCCTGGGCCGCTACCAGAACGGCCTGGGCAAGACCTGGGACGACCCCAACCACATGAAGTTCTTCAACGACGGCGCGGTGAACTTCCCCTACCTGTCGGACGGCATGTGGTTCCTGACCCAGCACAAGCGCTGGGGCCTGCTGAAGGCCCACCCCGACTACCTGGGCGTGGCCAAGCAGATCAACCAGACCGCGCTCTACAAGCAGGCGGCCGGCGCGCTTGGCATCAGCGTTCCCAAGAGTGATTTCCGCACCAGCAAGCTGATGGACGGCGTTGTCTGGGATGGCAAGGACCCGGCGAAGTACGCCGACAGCTTCAAGATCAAGGCGGCCTGATCATGGTTTCTGCAGTCTTCCATTCGCCCGGCGACACGGTCGCCAGCACCTCCCCCGCCCCGGCCGCGCCGACGCCGGTCAGCCGGCCGACGATGGCCGCCAACGACGCACCCAAGGCCAGCCCCAAGCGCGACCCCATCGACTGGCGCGGCATCGCGCTGACCGTGCTGCCGCCGCTGCTCAGCATTGCGCTGCTGGTCGGCATCTGGGCGCTGGCCACGATGAAAGGCGGCAGCTTCCCAACGCCCGGCCAGACCTGGGACGCCGCCGTCGTGCTGTTCTCCGACCCGTTCTACAGCAACGGCCCCAACGACCAGGGCATTGGCTGGAACATCCTGAACTCGCTGGGCCGCGTGGGCATGGGCTTCGGCATGGCGGCGCTGGTGGGCATCCCGCTGGGTTTCGTCATCGGCCGCTTCCAGTTCGCCAACCGCATGGTGTCGCCGCTGATCGCGCTGCTGAAGCCGGTGTCGCCGCTGGCCTGGCTGCCCATCGGCCTGCTGGCCTTCAAAAGCGCCAACCCGGCCGCCATCTGGACCATCTTCATCTGCTCGATCTGGCCGATGGTGGTGAACACGGCTGTGGGCGTGCAGCGCGTGCCGGCCGACTACCTGAACGTGGCCCGTGTGCTGAAGCTCAGCGAGTGGAAGGTCATCACCCGCATCCTGCTGCCCGCGGTGCTGCCCTACGTGCTGACCGGCGTGCGCCTGAGCGTGGGCACGGCCTGGCTGGTCATCGTCGCGGCCGAGATGCTGACCGGCGGCGTGGGCATCGGCTTCTGGGTCTGGGACGAGTGGAACAACCTCAACGTGGCCCACATCATCATCGCCATCTTCGTCATCGGCACCGTGGGGCTGCTGCTGGAATGGATGCTGATGTCGCTCGCCAAGCACTTCACCTTCAACGAGGACTGATGCCATGACCAAGCCATTCATCCAGGTCCAGGACGCCGAGATGGTGTTCACCACCCGCAAGGGCAAGTTCCATGCGCTGCAGAACGTCAACCTGGACGTGCAGCGCGGCGAGTTCATCACGCTGATCGGCCACTCGGGCTGCGGCAAGTCCACGCTGCTGAACCTCATCGCCGGCCTGCTGGCGCCCACGTCGGGCGCGCTGATCTGCGACGGCCGAGAAATTGCCGCGCCTGGGCCCGAGCGCGCCGTCGTGTTCCAGAACCACTCGCTGCTGCCCTGGCTGACCTGCCTGGAAAACGTGCTGCTGGCCGTCGAGTCGGTGTTCGGCGGCAAGGAGCCGTCGGCCAAGCTGAAGATGCGCGCCCGCGCCGCGCTGGAGCTGGTGGGCATGAGCCATGCGCTGCACAAGCGGCCGCACGAGATCTCGGGCGGCATGAAGCAGCGCGTGGGCATCGCCCGGGCGCTGGCCATGGAGCCCAAGGTGCTGCTGATGGACGAGCCCTTCGGCGCGCTGGACGCGCTGACCCGCGCCAAGCTGCAGGACGAGCTGCTGAAGATCGTCGCGCGCACGCAGAGCACGGTCATCATGGTCACGCACGACGTGGACGAGGCCGTGCTGCTGAGCGACCGCATCGTCATGATGACCAATGGGCCCGCCGCGACCATCGGAGAGATCCTCAGCGTCGACATCCCGCGCCCGCGCGCCCGCGTCGAGCTGGCCGAGGACCCGCGCTACATCGCGGCGCGCAAGGAGGTCATTGACTTCCTGTACACGCGGCATGCGCACGTCGAGCAGGCGGCTTGACCTGAAGCCCCTCGTCTGGCCTCACGCCGGCTGAACGCCGGTGAGTCCAGCCGGTCCCCCGGGGGGACGGCGATGCTTGCGGCATTGAGCCGCAAGCACATCACCCGCGGGCCGGCTTGGGAGCGGCCCGGCGCTCGGCCTGCGGTTAGAACACCACTTCGGCCCTGAGCCCGCCCTCGGGGCGGTTGCTGAGGGACAGCACCGCGCCCTGGCGGCGCACCAGCTGCTGCGCGATGTACAGCCCCAGCCCGGTGCCGCCGGTCTCGCGGTTGCGCGAGCCCTCGACGCGCCGGAAGGGCTGGCGCACGCGCTCCAGCTCGGCCTCGGGGATGCCCGGGCCGTCGTCCTCCACCACCAGCCGCGTGACGCCGGCCGCCAGATCCACGCGCACGCGGGCGCTGCCGGCATAGCGCAGCGCATTGCCCACCAGGTTGTCCACCACGCGACGCAGCGCGACGGGGTCGGCGCTGACCACGGCCGAGGGGCCGTCGAAGCTCACCACGGCGCCGGTCTCGGCCAGATCGTCCACGGCCGACTGCGCCAGCGCGGCCAGGTCCACGCGCTGCAGCGACGCCACCTCGGCGGGCCGGAACACCTCGATGACGCTCTCCACCAGCTGGTTCATCTCGCGCAGGTCGTCGATGCAGCGCTCGCGCACCCGCGCCTCCACCTCGCCGGTCTCCAGCCGCAGCCGCATGCGCGTCAGCGGCGTGCGCAGGTCGTGCGAGATGGCGGCCACCATCAGGCCGCGTTCCTCGAACTGGCTGCCCAGCTCGGCCGCCATGCGGTTGAACACGGCCGCGGCCTCACGCACCTCGCGCGTGCCGACCTCCTCGCTCAGCTGCGGCGCGGCGCGGCCCTGGGCCAGCGCGGGCGTCAGCTGCTGCGCAGCGCTGACCAGCCGGCGCACCGGCCGCGCCAGCCAGCGCGAGCCCCACCATGCCGCCAACGCGATGATGAGCAGGCGCACGCCGTAGTCCACCAGGCTGGTGTGCCAGGGCAGCGACGACGGCGGCAGCGACGGGAAGGTCGGCAGGCGCCCGCCGCCCATCACCGGGCCGCGCTCGCCGCGCGGCGGCGGGCCGGCGCCCTCGAAGCCGTCGTCCTGCGCCGGCATCGGCGGCGGGCCGGCCTCGGCATGCAGCGGCGGTCGCATGGGGCGCGGCTCCAGGCCGGGCCGCAGCTGCACGGCCAGGCTCCAGGCCACCAGGTGGCTCAGCGTCAGCGCCACCCACATCAGCAGGAACAGGCGCAGCCCCAGGCTGTCCCAGTCCCTGTTCTTGAAGCGGCTCAGCACGGGCTCACCTCGGCATTGAACAGATAGCCCTCGCCGCGCACGGTGCGGATCAGGCTGGGCTCGCGCGCCGTGTCGCCCAGCTTGGCGCGCAGCCGCGAGACGGCCAGGTCGATGCTGCGGTCGTTGACCTCCACACCGGGCGCGCGGGTCAGCTCGATGAGCTGGTCGCGGCTCAGAACGCGCCCCGGCCGCTGCACGAAGGCCGCCAGCAGCCGGAACTCGGCCGCCGACAGCGGCACGCTGACCTCCTCGGCCGAGACCAGCTGGCGCGCCACGCGGTCGAAGCGCCAGCGCCCGAAGCGCAGCAGCCGCGTGTCGTCGCTCAGCGCCGCCTGGCCCTTGTGCACGCGCCGCAGCAGCGCCTGCAGCCGCGCCACCAGCTCGCGCGGCTCGAAGGGCTTGGCCAGGTAGTCGTCGGCGCCCAGCTCCAGGCCGATGACGCGGCTCATGGTGTCGCCGCGCGCGGTCAGCATCAGCACCGGCGGCGCGTCGGGCTGCGCGCCCAGCCAGCGCAGCAGCGCCAGGCCGTCCTCGCCGGGCAGCATCAGGTCCAGCACGATGACGTCGGGCCGTGCCACCGCCAGCATCTGGCGCATCACCTGGCCGTCGCCCGCCGCGCTGACCTGCCAGCCGTAGCCGCTCAGATAGGTCGTCAGGCTGGTGCGGATCTCGGCGTCGTCGTCGACGACCAGGCAATGTCCAATCATTCGTGCACCCTTCGCGCTCCGCGCTGACCGCCCAGGCGGGAACGAGCTTGCTTGGGGCGGCCCGGCGCGGCGCTCATGCAGAGATGCCCACTCTCAAGGTGGCCACGTAGCCGGCGCTGACCGAGCCGGCCACGGTGGCGAGCTGCGTGCTGTAGCCGTCGCTGAAGATGCCGTCGCTGCTGAGGCTGATGGCGTTGTTGTTGGCCGCGCTGCTGCCATAGCCGCTGGTGGCGTAGACGGCGGTGTTGACGTCGGCCGGGAAACACAGCTGCGAGGTGCGCAGCTTGTTGTTCCAGTTGGTGGCCGTGTTGGTGCTGCGGTAGATCTCGAAATGCATGTGCGGCACGCGGCCGGCGTAGCAGCCGGGGTAGATGGTCGTGAACGTGGCCGTGCCGTCGCTGCCGGTGGCCTGCACGCCGCGCAGGTAGTTCTCACCGGTCACGCCGCTGGAGTACATGGAGTAGCGGCCCAGCGCGTCGCAATGCCACAGGTAGATGGCATAGCCGGACAGGTCGGCACAGGAGGCGTTGGTGTTCACAAGCTCGATGATGACCTGAAGCGGCACGCCCGTGGCGGTGCCGCTGGCGCCGGCGATGCTGGTGCGGATGTCGCTGCGCACCACGCCCGACAGCGCGAGCACGTTGGCGATGCTGCCGTTGGCGGAGTTGGAGCCGTCGCCCGGATAGGGCCCCTCGGTCTCGCTGGGGATGACGGAGCAGCCGCTGGCGGTGGTGGTGCCGCTGCTGCCGCCGGTGCTGGTGCTGCCACTCGACGAGCTGCTCGATGTCGACGCATCGCTGCCGCCGCCGCCGCAGCCGGCCAGCGCCAGCGCAGCGCTGCCCGCCATGCCGGCGGCGCCGGCGCCCAGCAGCCATCGCAGCGCGGCGCGGCGCTGCAGGGCCTGCTGATGCAGGCGGTTCAGGTCCTGAGCCAGGCCCAGGTCATGGTGGTCGTCATGGTGCATGGCGTCTCCTTCGCAGATGGAATGGAGGCATTGCACCGCCGCGATGTATCGGGCGGGTCGGCAGATTGTGTCGGGCCGGAAACACGGCGCTCAGCCGCGCCTGGACACCCAGCCGTGGATCAAGCCCGCCTGGAAGAACTGCACCGGCAGCTCGAACCCGCCCGCCACGATGATGGCTGCCACCTCCGCCGGCGGCAACACGCCCACGTCCTCGGCATAGGCCTTGCGCATGCGCGCCATCGCTTCCGGCGACACCTCGGCCGCCGCCATCATCTGCATCCAAGCCGCCAGCAGCACGTCGTATTCGGGCGAGCGCACGTCCGACGCGAGGTCCGAGCTGGCCAGCAGGCCACCCGGCTTCAGCCGATCGGCAATGCCCCGGAAGAAGGCCGCGCGCGCCGGCCGGTCGAGGATGAACTGCGACACCAGGAAGCAGGTCGCCGCGTCGTGCGCCGGGCCCGCCGGCAGCGACTCCAGATAGCCTTCGTGGAACTCGCAGCGTGCCGCGAAACCACCCTCCTCCGCGCGCCGCCGGCACAGGTCCAGCATCGCACCCGATGGCTCCACGGCCGTGAAGCGCCAGCCCGGGTTCTTCAGCGCCAGGTGAGCCAGCTCGGCACCGGTGCCCAGCCCGACGCAGAGGATGCGCGCATCCGCCGGCAGCGCGGCGAACTGCGAGTCCAGCAGCAGATGCAGGCAGTGCCGGATGGGCGCAGTCTTCGCCCACTGCGCGTCGTAGCTGGCGGCCTGCTGGTCGAACAGCGTCTTGATCCGGTCCTGGTCCATCGTCAGCCCCCCACCGCGACTTCATGGCGACGCCAGCGCTTGGGCGTCAGCTTGCGGATCATGTCGTCCACCAGCGTGAACACCACCGGGATCACCAGCAGGCTCAGGAAGGTGCTGGTGATCAAGCCGCCGATGACCACGATGGCCATCGGGGCGCGGAACGACGGGTCGGTGCCGAAGCCCAGCGCGATGGGCAGCATGCCCGCCCCCATGGCCAACGTCGTCATGACGATGGGCCGCGCGCGCTTGTGGCAGGCGTCGATGAGCGCGTCCATGCGCGTCATGCCGTGCTCGCGCTCGGCCATGATGGCGTACTCCACCAGCAGGATGGAGTTCTTGGTCGCAATGCCCATCAGCATGATCATGCCAATCATGGCCGGCATGGACAGGTCGGTGCCGGTCACGAACAGCGCCAGGATGGCGCCCGGGATGGACAGCACCAGCGCGCCGAGGATGGTGACCGGCTGCACCCAGGCATGGAACAGCAGCACCAGCACGATGTAGATGCAGGCCACGCCCGTGCCCATCGCGAGCAGGAAGCTGGCGCTCAGCTCGGCAAAGGCCTCGGCATCGCCGATCTCGGTCTTGATGATGCCGGGCGGCAGGTGGGCGATGGATGGCAGCGCCGCCACGCGCTGCTGCACGTCGCCCAGCGCCTCGCCGTTCAGCTCGATCTCGAAGTTGACGTTGCGGGCGCGGTTGTAGCGGTCGATCTGCGCCGGGCCGGTGCCCAGCGAGATGTCGGCCACCTGCTCCAGCGGCACCGGGCCGCGCGCACCCGGCACGCTGAGCTGGCCCAGCAGCGCGGCATCGCTGCGCGCATGCTCCGGCAGCTTCACGACGATGGGCACCTGGCGCTGCGCCAGGTTGAGCTTGGGCAGCAGCTGGTCGTAGTCGCCCGCCGTCGCGATGCGCAGCGTGTCGGCAATGGCCGCGGTGCTGACGCCCAGGTCGGCGGCGCGCGCCGAGTCGGGCTTCACGATCAGCTCCGGCCGCTGCAGCGCCGAGCTGCTGGTGACCTGGCCGATGCCGCTCAAAGCGCGCAGCTCACGCTCCACCTTGGCCGCATGGGCCTGCAGCGCGTCGCCGTCCTCGCCGGCCAGCACCAGCACGTACTTCTCGCTGGAGCCGCCGAAGGCGACGGTGAAGCGCGCGCCCGGAATGGGCTCGACGGCCGCGCGCAGCTGGCGCTCGATGTCCTGCTTGCTGAGCCCCGAGCGCTCCTTGCGCGGCGTCAGGTTGATCGTCAGCGTGGCCTTGCGGGCCTCGGGTGCGCCGCCCATCGCGAACGGGTCGGAGCCGGCCGCGCCGCCGCCGATGGCCGTGTAGACCATCTTCACGTGCGGGTTCTTGGCCACCGCGTCGCGTGCGGCGGTCGCGACCTTCAGCGTGTCGGCATAGGTGGAACCGGGCTCCAGCTGGATGGACACCTGGGTCTGGCTGAGGTCGTCCGGCGGGATGAAGGCGCCGGCGATCTTGCCGGCGAACAGCGGCGCGCAGCTGGCCACCGCGAACGCGGCCGTGACGGCCAGCGTCTTGCCGCGGTGCTTCAGGCACCAGCGCGTCAGCTGCAGGTAGCGCGCCATCCAGAACGGCTCGCCGTGGTCGCGGGCCGGCTTCTTCAGGATGTAGGCCGCCATCATGGGCGTCAGCAGCCGCGCGACGACGAGGCTGAAGAACACGGCGATCGCCGCCGTCCAGCCGAACTGCACGAAGAACTTGCCCGGCACGCCGGCCATGAAGGCCGTGGGCAGGAACACCGCGATCAGCGTGAAGGTCGTCGCGATGACGGCCAGGCCGATCTCGTCGGCCGCCTCGCGCGCCGCGTCGATCGGGCTCTTGCCCGCCGTCAGGTGGCGCATGATGTTCTCGATCTCGACGATGGCGTCGTCCACCAGGATGCCGATGACGAGGGACAGCGACAGCAGCGTCACGACGTTGAGCGTGAAGCCCATCCAGTGCATGACGGCAAACGTCGGGATGGCCGACAGCGGCAGCGCGACCGCGCTGACGAAGGTGGCGCGCCAGTCGCGCAGGAAGGCCCACACCACCAGCACGGCCAGGAAGGCGCCTTCCAGCAGCAGCGACATGCTGCCGTCGAAGTTCTCGATGACCGGGTCGACGAAGTTGAAGGCCTCGGTGACGGTGATGTCGGTGTGCGCGGCCTTCAGTTCCTCGATGGCGGCACGCACGCCTTCGGCCACATCCACTTCACCGGCACCGCGGGTGCGCGTGATCTCGAAGCCGACGACCGGCTGGCCGTTCAGCAGCGCGCCGGAGCGCCGCTCGGCCGTGGTGTCGGACACGGTGGCCAGCTGGTCCAGCCGCACGCGGCGGCCGTCGGACAGCAGGATCTCCAGCGCTGCCAGCTCCTGCGCGTTGCCCACCGTCGCGATGGTGCGCACGCTCTGCTCGGCGCCGCCCAGGTTGGCACGGCCGCCAGGGGCTTCCTGTTGCGTCTGGCGCAGCTGGCGCGACACGTCGGCCGCGCTGGCGTTCAGCGCCAGCAGGCGCGCCGGGTCCAGCTCCACGCGCACCTCGCGCGAGACGCCGCCCACGCGCGCCACCGAGCCCACGCCGCGCACGGCCAGCATGCGCTTGGTGACCTGGTTGTCGATGAACCACGACAACGCCTCGTCGTCCATGCCGCTGGAGGCCACCGTGTAGGTCAGGATGGGCGCGCCGCTCAGGTTCATCTTCGTGATGACCGGGTCGCGCAGGTCGGCGGGCAGGTCAGCCCGCACGCCCTGCACGGCGCTGCGCACGTCGTCCAGCGCCTCCTGCGTGGGCTTCTCCAGGCGGAACTCGGCCGTGATGGTGGCCGTGCCGTCCTGCACCTTGGTGTAGAGGTTCTTCAGGCCCTGCACGGTCGCGATGGCGTTCTCGACCTTGCGCGCGACCTCGGTCTCCATCTGCGCCGGCGCGGTGCCGGGCAGGCTGGTGGTGACCATGATGGTGGGCAGCTCGATGTCGGGGAACTGCTGCACCTTCATCGCACGGAAGCCCAGGATGCCCGCCGCCGTCAACATGACGAACAGCAGGATGGCCGGGATGGGCTGGCGTATCGCCCAGGCGGAAAAATTGAACATGGGGTCCTCTTACTTGGCGGCCGTGACCTTGACGGTGTCGCCGTCGGCCAGGAAACCCACGCCCTGCTGCACGACGGCCTCGCCGGCCTTCAGGCCGGTGCGGATCTCGACGCGGTCACCCTGGCGGCGGCCCGCCTCGACCTTGAGCTGGCGCACCTTGCTGCCCTCGATGCGGAACACGTAGGCGAAGCCATCACGCAGCAGCAGCGCGCCCTGCGGCAGCGTCAGCACCGGCGCCTCGCCGAGCACGAACTCGCCGCGCGCGAACATGCCCGCGCGCGCCGCACCCGCTGCAGGCACATCCACCAGCACACGGCCCATGCGCGTGGCCGGGTCCACGGTGGGCGCGACCAGGCGCACCTTGCCGTCCACGGCCGCGCCGCCGGCCGGCGTGATGCGCACCTTCTGGCCCGGCGACAGCGTCGGCAGGTCGGCACCCGGCACCTCGGCACGCCATTCCAGGCGGCCGTCGCGGATCAGCGTGAACAGCGTCTGGCCCGGCTGCGGCAGCGCGCCTTCGACGGCCTCCTTGGTGGCGATGACGCCGTCGGCCGGCGCCACCACGCGCGTGAACGACAGCCGCAGCTCGTCCGCCTTCACGCGCGCTTGCGCCGCGGCCACGCGGGCCCGCGCCGTCGCGTCGGCCGCCGTCGCCTGGTCCACCTGCTGCGCGCTGACGGCCTCGGTGCCGGCCAGGCTCTTCAGCCGCGCGGCGTTGGCGGCGGCGTCCTGCGCGGCGGCCTGCGCCTCCAGCAGCGCCGCCTTGCTGGCGGCCAACTCGGCGCCCAGGCTGCTGGACGCCAGCTGGGCCAGCAACTGGCCCTTCTTGACGCGCTGGCCGATGTCCACGGCCACCTGCTCGATGCGCTGGCCCGTGGCCTCGGTGCCCACCTGCACCTCGCGCCACGCGGCCAGGCTGCCGTTGGCGGACAGCGTGCGGGGCCAGGTCTCGGCGCGCGGCTGCACGGCGGCCACGGTCAGCGCGGGCTTGGGCGCGGCGGCCTTGTCGGTCGCGGCCACCGCATCGGCGGCATCGGCAGGTTGCAGGGCCAGCAGCAGCGCGGCAGCCAGGGCGGCCAGCAGCATGGTGCTGGCGACGACGGGGAGGGACGGCTTCTTGATCTTCATGGGGTCGTCGTTTCTCAGGTCTTGTTCGCGGTCCAGCCGCCACCCAGGGCGCGGACGAGTTGGAGGTAGGCGGCGGTCTGCTCGCGCGCCGCATCCAGGGCGGCGCTGCTGGCGGCCAGCGCATTGCGTTCATCACGGGCCAGCGACTGGCCGCTGATCAGGCCCGCGCGGGCCTGGGCGCGGCTGGCATCGGCGATGCGCTGCCAGTGGCCGCGCGTGGTCTCGGCCTCGCGGCGGCTGGCCGTGGCGGCATGCCAGCGCAGCAGCGCTTGTTCGACCTCGGCGACCGCGCCGCGCCACTGCGCCTCCAGGCCCGCGCGGGCTTCATCCTGCTGCGCGCGGGTGCTGGCCGTCGCGGCCGCGCGGCCGCCGCCGTCGAAGATGGGAACGGTCAGCGTGGGCGCGAGGTTCCAGATCGAGCCGGTCACGTTGGCGCCGTCCACCTGCCAGCGGCCACGGCCCACCAGCGCGCCGAAGCTGAGCTGCGGCGCGCGCTCGGCGATGGCCGTGCCCTGCGCGTCCAGCGCGGCGGCCTGCCACTGGCGCAGCGCGGCGGCCAGGTCGGCACGGCGTTCCAACAGCGTGGCGGGCAGCGCCTGCACGCCCAAAGCGGCCGGGGCGGGCAGCGGCGCCGCGGCGAGCTGCAGCGCCGCGGCGTCGTCGGCCACCAGCAGCGCCAGCGTCTGCAGCCAGGCGCCGCGCTGCTCGACCCAGGCCTGCGTGGCGCTGCGGGCGCCGGCGGCCAGCGTCTGGCCCAGCGCGGCCTGGGCAGCGCTGAGGGTGCCGGCACGGGCGGCGTCGGCATCGGCCTGGGCCAGCCGCTCGGCCAGCGCCTCGTCGCGGCGCGCCAGTTCGAGCTGCGCATCGGCATGGCGCCAAGCGAACAGCGCCTGCGCCACCTCCACGGCCAGCGTCTGGCGCGCATGGGCCAGCGTCAGCTCGGCGGCCTCGGCGCGGGCGCCGGCCGCATCGCGCGCGGCGCGGGCGCTGCCGAACAGGTCAAGCTCCCAGCCGGCCTGCACGGTCCAGGTCGCGCTGGTGGTGGGTGACAACGGCGGCGCCATCTGGCCGCGGCTGGGCGACACCTGGCTGAAGAAGCGCGGGCCTAAAGCGGCCTGCGCGGCACCGCGCTGCGCCTGCGCCTGCGCCAACCGCGCACGGGCTTGCGCCAGCGTGGGGCTCTGCGTCCAGGCCTTGGCGACCAGCGCGGGCAGTGCCGGGTCGGCCAGGCCTTGCCACCAGTCGGCGGCGAGTTCGGCGCCAGCCTGCGGTGCCAGCCAGGTCGCGGGCAGGCGCACGGGTGCCTGGGGAGACGGAGCCTGCGGCGTGGCGCAGGCGGCCAGCAGCAGCGCTGCGGCCAGGGGCAGTAGGGATCGGGTCATCGGGGGCTTCTCGGGGACTTCTTCGTCAGGCCGCGGCGGCGGCGCTCGTGTTCCACCAGGGCCAGGCCCCAGTCGACGATGCGCTCGCCCACCTCGTCCAGCGCGCCGGGCGCGTCCAGCATGCCGGGCGTCATCAGGTCCATCAGCGGGCGGCTCAGGCAGTAGTCGTGCGCCATGGCCTGCAGGCCGTACAGCAACTGGTGCAGCGCGGGGTCGGGCTCGTCCAGGCCCATGTGGCGGCACAGCACGCGGGCCATGGCCTGGTGCACCGGTGCGATCAGCTCGGTGAACACCTCGGCGAACACCGCGCTGGGCCGCTGCATCTCGTTCAGGTAGAGCTGCATGACGGCGCGCTCGTCGGGGTCGCCGTCGTCGTCCATGAAGGGCAGCAGCACGCGCTGCAGCACCTCGCGCAGCGACAGCGCGGGGTCGTCGAAGCCGGCCAGCTCGGCGTTCAGCGCCTCGATGGGCGTCGTCAGCACGGCGCGGTACAGGCCGTCCTTGTCGCCGAAGTGGTAGTGGATGGCGCCGGGGTTGAGACCGGCGGCGCCGCAGATCTCGCGCGTGGTCGTGCGCGCCACGCCCTGCTCGGCGAACAGCCGCGCGGCGGCGCTGAGCAGCATGGCGCGGGCGTCGACGGCATCTTCCTTGGCGCGGCGGCCGGCGCGCGATGGTGGTGGGGCGGCGGGCTCGGCGGGGGGCTTCTTCGGCGGCATGGGCGCGGACTGTAACCGACAATCAAGCGCTTGATTGATTTCGTTTGATATCGTTTTGTTTCACAAGCCGCATGGCCTGACCCCGGATTCCACCGGGCGCACCATCCATTGAACAAGCCCTAGACTGGCCCGATGAAGCACGCCGCCCTTCTCCTCCTGCTCGGCACGGTCGGAGCCAGCGCCGAACCCATCGGTTCCGTGGACACCGCCTTCAAGCTGATCGGCCCGGACCACAAAATCGTCGTGGACGCCTACGACGACCCCAAGGTGCCGGGCGTGACCTGCTATGTGTCGCGCGCCAAGACCGGCGGCATCAAGGGCGCCATCGGGCTGGCCGAGGACAAGGCCGAGGCCTCCATCGCCTGCCGTCAGGTCGGGCCGGTGCAGATCCCCCAACCGCTGCCCCGCCAGGAGGAGGTGTTCAGCGAGCGCATCTCGCTGGTGTTCAAGCGGCTGCGCATCGTCCGCATGGTGGACGCGCCGCGCAACACGCTGGTCTACCTGACCTATTCCGACCGCCTCATCGATGGCTCGCCGCAGAACAGCGTGACCGCCGTGCCGGTGGCCCGCGAAACACCCATCCCGGTCAAGAAATGACGTTCACCGACGCCCTCTTCGCGCTGATGCCGCTGCAGGCCATGGCGGCCGCGCTGGTGCTCATCGTCTTCATCGGCTGGCGCGGCGCCAGCGCCGGCGGCCGCTGGGCGCAGGTGGCGCTGCTGGTGCTGGGCCTGGGCCTGGTGCTGCTAAGCCCGGCCTTCGGCGGCCCGGACGAGGCGCCCATGGGCGTGCAGCTGGCGGGCTTCGCGGCCATCAGCATCGGACTGTCGTCGCTGTGGTGGGCGCTGGGCCTGTGGCTGGTGCCGCAGCGCGGCCGGCGCGCAATGGCCGCGGCACCCCTCGTCATCGCGCTGCTGCATGCACTGCTGTGGCAGCAGCGCATGCTGGCGCTGGCACTGGCCGACCTGGTGCTGGCCGCACAGCTCATCTGGCTGGGCGTGCTGCTGGCGCGCCCCGGCCGGGCCACGGTCGTGCAGGGCCTGAACAGCCGCCGCTGGCGCATGCTGGGCCTGGCCGCCGTGCTGCCGCTGATGCTGGCGCTGAGCTGGCGCGCCACCCTCGTGGCCCGCGGCCAGGGCGACACCGCCCTGCCTGACCTGCTGCTGGGCCTGAGTGGCCAGTTGGCGCTGCTGCTGGCGCTGCCCATGGTGCTGCTGGCCTGGCGCAGTCAGGTCGAGGCCGAGCTGGCGCGGCTGACGCAGACCGACGGCCTGACCGGCCTGACCGACAGCGCGGCCTTCACGCAGCGCTCGGTGGACCTGATCTCGATGGCGCGCCGCTACGACGAGCCGCTGGCGCTGGTGGTGGTGCGCCTGGACGGCCTGGAGGCGCTGCGCGACGAGCACGGCGCCGACTTCGCCGACCGTGCACTGGCGCTGTTCGCCAGTTGCGTGCACGCGCAGATGCGGCTGGGCGACCTGGCCGGCCGGCTGGACGAGGACCGATTCGGCGTGCTGATGGCCCGCTGCCTGCCCGAGGGCCCGCAGGCGCTGGATCGCCGCCTGCGCGCCGCGCTGGCGGCCCGCGCGCAGATGGAGTTGGGCATGCAGCCCACCTTCAGCGCCGGCTGGGCCAAGCTGCGCCCTGGCGACCGCGGCCTGCCCGACCTGCAGCGCCGCGCCGAGGTGGCCCTGCACGAGGCCACGCGGGCCGGCAGCGGCCTGCTGGTGGCCGAGCCGGGCGTGAGCGACTGAGGGGTGCCCCCCGGTCGGCGTGTCGGTCTTGTCCGACACCCCCACACCCCACACGCCCAATCGGGCGAGGCAGGCGCTCGGGGATGCGGGCACCACCCCACCAGCCAGCCTCCGGAGCCCCCATGGCAGACCACAGCAGCCCCTTCGAGACCGCCCTGCAAGCCACGCCCAGCCGCCCACTGATGTCCGCGCTGACGCGCTGGTGGCCCGGCGCCACCGACACGGTCGCCGCCGACCCGGTGCTGGGCTACGAGTCCGCCCTGCCCTGGACGCTGGATGACGGTGCGAGCGACGACCCCACGTCGCCCTGCTGAGCCCGCCACGACGAACAAGCCCCCCCGCAGCGCAAGCCGCGGGGGGCTTGTTTCATTCACTGGATCAGCCCGTTCTTCAGCGCGTAGTAGGTCAGGTCGCTGTTCGTGGCCAGTTTCAGCTTCTCAAGCACGCGGGTGCGGTAGGTGCTGACGGTCTTCACGCTGAGGAACAGCGCCTCGGCGATGTGGCCCACGGTCTCGCCCTGGGCCAGCCGCAGGAAGACCTGGAACTCGCGCTCCGACAGCGCCTCGTGCAGCGGCTTGTCGGGCGCCGCGCCGGCCGCGCCGCCGCCCACCACGCTGTCGGCCAGCTGCTCGGCGACCGCCGGGCTGATGTAGCGCCGGCCGCGCGCCACCAGCCGGATCGCGTTGGCGATCTCGTCGGGGTCGCACTCCTTGTTCAGGTAGCCGCTGGCGCCCTGGCGCAGCAGCGTCGTCGCGTAATGCGCCTCGGGGAAGCCGCTGAGAATGAGCACGGGCAGCTCCGGGAAGCGCGCCTTGATGGCCGCCAGCGCGTCGACGCCGCTCTGGTCGGGCATGGAGATGTCCAGCAGCAGCACGTCCACATCGCCCTTGCGGGCCATGTCCAGCGCCTCGTGGCCGCTGCTGCCTTCGCCGGTGACGCGCAGGTCCACGTGGTCCGACAGGAACTGGCGCAGCCCGGTGCGCACGATGGCGTGGTCGTCAACGATGCCGATGCGGATCATGGTGTCGTCTTCATAGCGATGATGCTTTCAGCGTAACAGCCGCATGCCGCACCCTCCAGCGGCGGGCGTCCTACAAATGCGCCGGACGTGTCCGACAGCGGCCCAAGCCACGGGACTATGCCGGCGCCCGGGCGCCACTCCGATAGTTGCTTCCAGCGGCCGGCAGGCCGCCCAACAAGGAGAAACCAATGAACAAGCCCGTCCTGACCCTCGCCCTCGCCGCCGCCCTCGTCGCCACGCTGGGCGCCACCACCGGCTGCGCCGTCGCCCGCGACCAGCAGACCGTCGGCACCTACATCGACGACGCGACGCTGACCACGCGCGTCAAATCCAAGTTCGCCGCCGACCCGGTGGTCAGCGCCATGGCCATCAGCGTCGAGACGCTGAAGGGCACCGTGCAGCTGGCCGGCTTCGCCAAGAGCGCCGAGGAGCGCGCCACCGCCGAGAAGCTGGCGCGCGAGACCTCGGGCGTGGTGGCCGTGCGCAACGACATCCTGGTGCGCCAACCGCAGTAAAAATGCGCGCCTAGGACTATTCCTACAACGCGACGCGCTGCCCATGCTGCCGGCCCGACGCCGAAGCGGTCCATACTTGCTCCCCATCACGCCATACCGCCGAACCGTCGGGCCATGCCAGCACTCAAAGCCTTCATCGTCGAAGACAGCCCGGTGATCCTGGAGAACCTGGTCGCCACGCTGGAAGAGCTGGCCCAGGTCGAGGTGGTGGGCTCGGTGCCCGACGAGGCCGGCGCGGTGCGCTGGATGAGCCGCGACCCCGAGGCCAGTGCCGACCTCTTCATCGTCGACGTGTTCCTGCGCTCCGGCACCGGCCTGGGCGTGCTGCAGGCCGCCCAGCAGCTGGGCGTGCGGGCGCGGCGAGTGGTGCTGACCAACTACGCCACCGAGGAGATGCGCCGCCGCTGCGCCAGCCTGGGTGCCGAGCGCGTGTTCGACAAGAGCCGCGAGCTGGACGACCTCATCAGCTATTGCGCCGAGCTGGCGGACCATGGCGCTGCCGGTGCCGCTGCCACCGCCGGTTGAGCGACGCACGGTGCTGCGTCATCTCGACCCCTGGCTGGAGGGCGCGGCGCGCAAGCGCGGCCTGGCCGTGGGCCTGGCCACGCTGGCGGCGGCTGCCGTCATGGGCGTCAGCGAGGCTGCCTTCTGGGGCGCCGACCAGGCGCTCAGCCAGTCCCAGGCCCGCCACCTGGCGCGCAACGACAGCCTGCGCCTGCGCGAGCTGCTGACCACCGCCGAGACCGCCCAGCGCGGCTTCCTGCTGACCGGGCGGGACGACTACCTCGCCCCCGTGCAACAGGCCGAGCGCGACCTGCCCGCGGTGCTGGAGCGGCTGCGCGGCCAGTACGAAAGCTCGGACTGGGCCGCGCTGGTCAACGACGCCAGCCTGCGCGCCGACGAGAAACTCTCGGAGCTGCAGCTGGTGGTACGGCTCTACCGCGAGGGCAACACCGTGGCCTGGCAAGGCCTGGTGGAGAGCGACATCGGCCGCGAGAAGATGCAGGCCGTGCGCGACGCCGTGGCGCAGCTGGACCGCCACGAGCTGGCCCAGATCGCCCGCGAGAAGGAGGCCGTGTCCAAGTCGCTGACCTACGGGCGCCTGGGCGTGCACGGCCTAACGCTGCTGAGCCTGTTCGGCCTGGCCGTCTTCCTGCGCCGCAACGAGGCCTTGCACAAGGCGCGGCGCGAGCACGCCGCCGAGCTGGCGCGCGAGCGCGACCGGCTGGACGGCGAGGTGGTCCACCGCACGGCCGAGCTGACCGAGCTGGCCCGCCACCTGCAGACCGTGCGCGAGGACGAGCGCGCCCACCTGGCCCGCGAGCTGCACGACGAGCTGGGCGCGCTGCTGACCGCCGCCAAGCTGGACGTGGCCCGCATCCGCCGCATGACCAAGACGGCCGCGCCCGAGATCGACGAGCGCCTGCGCCACATGAGCGAGCTGCTGGACCAGGGCATTGCGCTGAAGCGCCGCATCATCGAAGACCTGCGGCCGTCGGCACTGTCCAACCTGGGCCTGATCCCGGCGCTGGAGATCCTGACCACCGAGTTCGCCCAGCGCTCCGGCCTGCAGCTCAGCCTGGAGCTGGCCGATTGCCCCACCGACGACGCCGACCGCCTGGCGCTGTACCGGCTGGTGCAGGAGGCGCTGACCAACGTACTGCGCCATGCCAAGGCCCGGCAGGTGCGGGTGCAGCTGGGTGAGGCCGATGGCTGGCTGCAGCTGCACATCCGCGACGACGGCCAGGGCTTCAACCCCGAGGCCGTGGGCGCCGGCCACCACGGCCTGCTGGGCATGCGCTACCGCATCGAAAGCCTGGGCGGCACGCTGCAGCTGCTGTCGGCGCCCGGCCGCGGCACGCTGGTGCTGGCGCGGCTGCCGCGCCGCGCGCCCTTGCCGGTGGCGGACGCGCCGGCGGTCGAACCCGCCACGGATCCGGCGCGCTGACGGCACGGCCGCCGGGCTTGGTCGGGTCGAGCCACAAGGCAAGCCCTATCATTTGCCGATGCCGGCAAGCAACAAAGAAAAGATGGCCCCCGTCTCAACGTCAGCACCCGAGGGCGCGGTCATCGGCGATCCTGCGGCGCGGGTTCTGCGGCGCTTCCGGCTGGTGTTCAATGCGGTGAAAACGCATTTCCAGACCGTGGAGAGGAAGGCCGGCATTGGCGGCGCACAGGTCTGGGCGCTGAGCATCATCGCCGCGTCGGAGGGCCTGGGCGTCAATGCACTGGCGCAGGCCATGGATGTGCACCAGTCCACCGCGAGCAACCTGGTCAAGACCCTGATCGAGCGTGAACTGATCGTTGTCGCAAAGGACGGGCCGGACAAGCGCAGGGTGCAGTTGCATGTCTTGCCTGAGGGCAGGCGAGTGCTCCGGCGCGTGCCCGGGCCGTTCACCGGCGTGCTCCCGCAGGCATTGGCCAGCCTGGACCCCAAGACGCTGAAGCGGCTGGACGCCGATCTGGCGCTGTTGATTACCGCCCTTGGCGCCGATGAGCGCGCCGCGAACATCCCGCTGGGCCAGTAGCCCTGCCTGTCGCGCCGCTACTTGGCGGCGGCCATGACAACGGTGCGTGTGGGAAAGGCGAACGCCACACCAAGAGCCTGCAACTCCCGCATCAACGCCAGGTTGATGCGCTGTTGCTGGTCCATGTAGGTCTGGTAGTCGGGTTCGAGCACGTGATAGACCACCTCGAAATCCAGCGAGCTCTCGCCGAAGGCTTTGAAATGCGCGCGGTCGAACCGCAGCTGCTCGCTGTCCTCCACAACCTTGCGCACGATGGCCGGTATCGCCTCGGCCTGCGCGGGCGTCGTGTCGTAGGTGACACCGAACCCGAACACGATGCGGCGCTCCTTCAGTCTTTTGTAATTGCTGACGGTCTGCTTCAGCAACTCCGTGTTCGACATGACGATCTGCTCGCCGCCCAGGCTGCGGATGCGGGTGGTCTTGACCCCCACCACTTCCACGGTGCCAGCCACCGGGCCCAGCACGACGAAATCCCCCACCTCGAACGGCTTGTCCAGCGCGATGGCAACGGACGCGAAGAGGTCGCCGAGGATGTTCTGCGCGGCCAGCGCGACGGCAATGCCGCCCACGCCGAGGCTGGCGATGAAGGCGGTGATGTTCACCCCGACGTTGGACAGCACGGCCAGCAGAACGACCGTCCAGAGCAACACGCGCACGCCCCATGAAAGCAGCGTCGCAGCCGCACTCGCCTGGGTGACGGTGCCTGATTGCTGGCTGGCGGCATGGCGGCGCAATCCGATCGTGACGGCCTGGTTGCTCCACAGGCCCAGTTGCAAGGCCAGCACGGCAAACCACAGCTGCCCGACCCGCGCCTCCCAGCGAGAAGCCACATCGAGCATGCCGACACCGATCAGCAGCGCGGCAAGCACCAGCAGCCAGGATCGCGTGCCGCTCAGGACCTCCAGCAACATGTCGTCTGCGCTGTTGGCGGTGCGTTGAGCCAGCTTTTGAAGGCGCTGGAGCGCCACCCGCAACATCAGCGACATGACGAGGTAGGAGGCCAGCGCAACCAGCGTCGCCAGGCCGATGTTGCCCAGAGAGAAGCCGAACCAGGTGGTCTGGCCGAGCCAATCCACGATGTCAGTCATGCGGGGGAAGCTCCCAAGCCAGCGCATGCTGGAGGCGCTCCAGCAGCGCGCTCATCTCCGCATGCGTGTCGAGAAAGAACATGGCCCGGCTGGCGCCGTGCGCGCGACCGATCCGCACGGTCAACCAGCCGTCCTGCGCACGCTCGAACACCGTCTCGTCGTTGACGTCATCGCCGACGAACAACAGCGCCTCAGTGGCGCTGGCGCGCAGCAGCGCCTCGGCCGCAACGCCCTTGTCCGGCGCGTCACGGCTCACCACGTTGACGACGCATTTCCCGCCAAAGCGCTCCAGTCCAGGCGGCAGCGCCGCGAGGATGCCGTCGATGGTCTGTTGGGCCGCTTGGCGGTCCCTCGCCAGCCGGTAATGCAGCGCGAGCGAGAACTGCTTGTCTTCGATCTGCACACCGGCTGCCGCCAACTCCTCGGCACGGCTTTGCAGCAGCGCGCGCAGCTGATCCATGCCCGGGCCCGACGGCAACCAGCCGATGCCCTCCGCGCCATGATTGCCGACGATGAAGACCGGCTCGAAACCCAGCCGCGGGCGCACAACCTCCATGCTGCGCCCTGTGATAACGGCAACCGGGCGCTGCTGCGCGAGCTGCGCCAGCCGCCGCGCAATGGCCAGCGGAACGCGTGCGTCGTCGGGCCGCGCGACGATTGGAGCGAGCGTGCCGTCGAAGTCAAAGGCCAGCAGAACCTCGCGGCGCCGCATCAACTGGGTCACCGCGGCCTCGCCGGCAGGGCTGAACAAGTGGCGCATCTCGGGTTGGGCTCCTTCCTGGTTCACTGGCGCGTGTGCCTCTGCATGCGCGCCTCGATGCGCTCACGCAGGCGCCAGCGCGCTGCATCGGCCAGCATGCGCCCGGCCCAGCGGTAGACGTTGAAGTCCCGCACGGTCATGCGCAGATTGGCCATGCGCTCGCGCTGCTCGGCCGCGGGCATCGTGACTGCACGGTGCAATGCGTCGGCACTTTCCTCGACGTGGTAGGGGTTCACGATCAGGGCTTCGTTCAGCTCCGCGGCGGCGCCGGCGAAGCGACTCAGCACCATGACGCCCTGTTCGTCGTCACGCGCGGCGACGAACTCCTTGCACACCAGGTTCATCCCGTCATGCAGACTGGTCACCACGCAGACGTCGGCGGCGCGGTACAGCTCGGTGACGGCCTCCTGCTCGTAATGCTCGGCCAGCAGATAGACGGCCTGATAGCCCGGGAAGCCGAAACGCGCGTTCACCCGGTCGGTCACCTGATGGATGCGCTGCTGAAAGGCCTTGTACTCGTCCAGATCGCTTCTGGAAGGTGCGGCCACCTGCACCAGGCTGAACCGTCCGACGAAGTCCGGGTACTTCTCCAGCAGGCGCTCGACCGCATGGATGCGCTCCAGGATGCCCTTGGTGTAGTCGAAACGATCCACGCCGACGGCCAGCAAGTGCTTCGGTCCCAGCCCCAGGCGCCCACGCACGGCGCTGCGGCAGGCGGCGATCGAGGGCCAGGCGGCCCGTTGCTTTTCGGAGGGCCAGGAGATGGAGATCGGATAACTCTCCACCAACGTCGTCTGCTTGTTCATCGTTATGGTGGAGTGCTCGTGCTCCGTGCGCGCCTCCAGGTTTCTATCCACCGTCTCAATGAAGTTCTTGCAGTGATAGCGCGTGTGAAAACCCAGGATGGTGCTGCCCAGCAGCCCCTCCAGCAGTTCGTTGCGCCAGGGGCAGATGCCGAAGGACTCCGGGTTGGGCCAAGGGATGTGCCAGAAGGTGAGGATGGTGGCGCGGGGCAGTCGCTGGCGGATCAGCGCGGGCAGCAGCGCGAAGTGATAGTCCTGCACCAACACCACCGGGTCCGCACTGCGCGCCTCGGCCACCACAGCGTCCGCGAATCGCTCGTTGACGCGCCGGTAGGCCTCCCAATCGGATTCCCGAAACACCGGTCTCACATGGGCCACATGGCATAGCGGCCACAGCCCCTCGTTCGCGAAGCCGTAGTAATAGCCCTGCTCCTCCTCGGGCGTCAACCAGATGCGCCGCAACGTGTATTCCTGGCTGCCGGGCGGCACCATCACGCGATCGTTTGCATCGACCACATCGCGGTCTGCGCCGCCACTTCCATGCGCGATCCAGGTACCCGAGCAGGCGCGCATGACCGGCTCCACCGCGGTGACGAGGCCACTGGCTGGCCGCTTGAAGTAGATGCCGTCCGACCCGCGCTCGTGGATGTAGGGCTCACGGTTGGAGACGACGATGAGTTCGTCGCCCCGCAATTGGGCATGCAGCAAGGCGCGCAAGCGCTCGGGATCCCATTGGTCATCGCGGTCGAGCGAGCGTCGGTAGGCGTCCTCCAGGTCGCGCAGCCGGTCCCGGAAGTCATCGGCCAGCGGGCCCAGGTCGTGCTGCCCCTGCATCAGCGGCGTCAGCAGGCCTTCCCCACGCAGCAACGCGCGCGCGCCCTTGACCCAGCCACGCCAGCTGAGCTGGGCGACGACCACGGTGATGACGGCGATGACGGCGCCGAGTGCGACCATGAAGGCAATCAGGTACTTCTGGGTGTCCTGGCTGCGGCGTTCGACGAAGCTGAGGTCGTGCAGCAGCACCAGATCGGCGACATGCTCGCCACCGAGCTGCAGTGCATGCCTGCCAACGTGCACAGTCCCGCCGGCCAATGACAGCTTGGGCAGCGGCCTCTCTGCCAGCTCGGCCGCACGCCCACAGCCCAGGTCCGCGGGATAGGCCGCGCTACGCTGGAGGAGCCTGCCGTCAGGCGCACAAGCCGCCAACGCCACAAGCCGTTCGTCAAGAGCGGTACGTGTGAACAAGGCCTGCACCCGGCTGTCGTCGCCGGCCAGCAATGCTGCAGACAGCGAGTCCGACAACGTGTTGGTGACCAGCGCCCCCCGCAGGGTGAGATCGCGAGAAAACCAGCGCAGGGTCAGGTTGTCGAGCAGCGGGAGCGCGAGGTAGGCTGCAGCAGCCAGCGTCAACAGCAGCGGCGCCAGGAACCGCAACTGCAGGCGCAATGTGCTCAGCATGACGTCGCCACCGCCCGCGCGGCGAATGAGATGCGGCGAAGGGTGTAAAAATGCATTTCCACAAATGTAATGCATCGCACTTCACCTGGTGCCCGCACGTCATTGACATGGAAGGATCGGCAATGCCCCAGCCCCCTCGTGAAGCCAGCCTGTCGCTGGCCCTGATCGGCAACTGTGCGGTGAATGCGCTGGTCGACACCCAGGCTCGCATCGTCTGGGCCTGTATGCCGCGGCCGGACGCCGATCCCGTGTTCCACGCGCTGATCGATTCGGCGCAGGGCATTGGGCCCGACGGCACGATGAGCGTCGAGCTGGAAGGGATGGTTCAGAGCACGCAGAGCTACGAGCCTGGGACGGCGGTGGTTCGCACGCGCATGTTCGATGCGGCAGGCAACGGCATCGAGGTGACCGACTTCGCGCCGCGCTACCGCAGCCGCGACCGCATGTTCCGCCCGGCCCAGCTGGTGCGACGGGTGCGGCCTCTGTCTGGCATGCCGCGCGTGCGCTTCGTCGTCCGCCCATGCGCCCAATGGGGCGCAGAAAAGCCGACCCTGACCCGGGGCAGCAACCACCTGCGCTTCGTCACGCCCGAATGGACCTTGCGGCTCAACACCAACATGCCGCTGACCTACCTCGTCGACGAGACCTGGTTCCTGCTGCATGCCCCTACCAGCTTGTTGCTCGGGCCGGACGAGTCGCTGCACGGCGGCATCGAAGAAACGGCGCGGGAGTTCGAGGAGGAGACGATTTCCTATTGGCGCCACTGGACGTCCCGACTGCACCTGCCGCTTGAGTGGCAGGACGCCGTGATCCGCGCTGCCATCACGCTCAAGCTGTGCCAGTTCGAGGAGACCGGGGCCATCATGGCCGCGGTGACGACCAGCATCCCCGAGGCGCCCAATACGCAACGCAACTGGGACTACCGCTACTGCTGGCTGCGCGACGCCTTCTTCGTCGTGCGCGCGCTCAACAGCCTGTCGGAAATGGGCACGATGGAGGACTACCTGCGCTGGCTGCAGGACGTGGTTCGCGGCACTTCCGGGCATGTCCAGCCGCTGTACGGCATCGGCCTGGAGGCCACGCTCACCGAGCGTCTGGTGCCAGGGCCCTCAGGCTATCGCGGCATGGGGCCGGTTCGGGTCGGCAACCAGGCCTTTGAGCACTTCCAGCACGACGTCTACGGCAATATCGTGCTCGGTGCCGCCCAGGCCTTTCACGATCACCGGTTGATGCGGCGTGCCGACGTGCGCGACTTCCATCACCTGGAGCGCTTCGGCGACCAGGCTTGGCTGCTGCACGACCAACCTGACGCAGGCATGTGGGAGCTGCGCACGCGAGCCCGCGTTCACACCTCGTCCTCCCTGATGTGCTGGGCCGCCTGCGACCGCCTGATGAAAATCGCCCGCGCGCTGGGACTCGCGGACCGGATGGCTTTCTGGGCCCAGCGCGCAGAGATCATCCGCAACAAGATCCTGGCACTCTCGTGGAACGAGCAGCGTGGCGCGTTCGCGGAGAGTTTCGGCGGCAAGGACCTGGACGCCAGCGTGCTGCTGATGTGCGAGGTGGGCTTCATCAGCCCGCGAGACCCACGCTTCGTGAGCACGCTGCACGCGATGGAGCAAAGCCTGTGCGACGGCCCGTTCATGCGGCGCTACGAAGCCCCCGACGATTTCGGCAAGCCGGAGACCGCGTTCAACGTCTGCTCCTTCTGGCGCATCGACGCGCTGGCCCGCACCGGCCGCACCGACGAAGCTCGCAGCATCTTCGAGACGCTGCTGGCGCGCTGCAACCATGTGGGCCTGCTGTCCGAAGACCTGTCCCCTGCCACCGGTGAGATGTGGGGCAACTTCCCGCAGACCTACTCGATGGTGGGCATCGTCAACGGCGCCATGCGGCTGTCCAGGCCCTGGGACGAAGTGGTCTGACTGCCCTGCTTCACGCCAGCGCCTCGCTGGCTGCCAGCGCGTTCTCCACCGGTTCCGGCTTATGCAATAGAAAGCCCTGCACCTCGCCCACACCCAGGCGCACCAGCTCCAGCAGCACCTCGGGCGTCTCCACGCATTCGGCCACGGTGCTCAGCCCCAGCGTGCGCGCCACGTCCACGAAGTTGCGCACCGCCACCTGATCCAGCGGGTCGGTCATCAGCGCGCGCACGAACTGGCCGTCGATCTTCAGCACGTCCACCGGCAGCGCCTTCAGGTAGCTGTACGACGAGGCGCCCGCGCCGAAGTCGTCCAGCGCGATGCGAACGCCCAGGGCGCGCATCTGCATGATGAAGCGCGCCGCCTCGGCCAGCCGCGTGATGACGGCCGTCTCGGTGATCTCCAGGCACAGCGCCGCCGCGCGCTGCGGGCCCAGCTGCCGCAGCAGGCTGCGCGCCTCCTGGTGGAAGGCCGCGTCCTGCAGCGTCAGCGCCGACAGGTTGACCGACAGCGACGCGATCTCCGGCCCGTCCCCGCGCTGCAGCATGGCCACTGCCTGGCGCAGCACCCAGCGGTCCAGTCGCGGCGCGATGTGGAAGCGCTCGGCCGCCGCCATGAAGGCGCCCGGCAGCACGCGGCTGCCGTCGCGCTCGCGCAGCCGCAGCAGCAGCTCGCCGCGCAGCCGGCCGTCGTCGGCAGGCCCCTGGGCCGGCAGCACGCGCTGCAGGTCCAGCTCCAAGCGGTCCTCGTCCAGCGCCTGCTGCAGCCGCGTGGCCCAGCGGTGCTCGCTCTGGTGGGCGCGCAGCGCGGCGTCGTCGGGCGCCCACAGCTGCACGCGGTTGCGGCCCTGCTCCTTGGCCGTCATGCAGCAGGCATCGGCCTCGCGCAGCGCGGCCTCGGCGTCGGGCCAGCGGCCGTCCAGCGGCGCCACGCCGATGCTGACGCCGATGCGAAAGCTCTGCCCATCCTGCACGTGGCGGTACTGGTCCAGCGCGTCGCACAGCTTCTGCGCGACGCGCGCGGCTTCTTCCAACGAGCAGTTCTCCAGGATGGCCGCGAACTCGTCGCCGCCCAGCCGCGCGACGGTGTCGCGGGCGCGCACGCCGGCCTCCAGCCGGCGTGCCACCTGGCGCAGCACCTCGTCGCCGGCGGCATGGCCGCAGTGGTCGTTGACGAGCTTGAAGCGGTCCAGGTCGAAGGCCAGGATGGCATGCTGGCCGCCGTCGCCGCCGTTGCGCCTGGCGCGTTCGAACGTGCGCTGCAGCCGCTGGCCGAACTCGCTGCGGTTGACCAGGCCGGTCAGCCCGTCGTGGCTGGCGCGCCAGCGTATCTCGTGGAACTGGCGGCGCTGCTGCGTGACGTCGCGGAACACCAGCACCGCCCCGCGCACGCGGCCGGCGGCATCGCGTATCGGGGCCACCGAGTCGTCCACGGCGCAGCGTCGCCCGTCGCGGCCCCTCAGCATGGCGCCAGCCGGAAGCTGCGCAGGCCGGCCGCTGTCCAGGCAGGCGCGCACGGGGTCGGGCAGCGGCTGCGTGCCGTCCTCGCGCCAGGCCTGGAAGACCTCGCCCGACGGCCGGCCCGCGGCCTGCAGCGCCGACCAGCCGGTCAGCCGCTGCGCCACCGGGTTCAGCCAGCTGACGCGGCCCTGCGCATCGGTGGTCAGCACCGCGTCGGCGATGGACTGCAGCGTCACCTCCAGCAGCTCGCGCTGCTCCTCCAGCTGCTGGCGCAGCCGCCAGGCCTCGCTGACGTCCCAGCACACGCCGGACAGCCGCAGCGCCCGCCCGGCCGCGTCGCGCAGCACCCGGCCCGAGGCGCGCAGCACATGCTCGCTGCCATCGGGCCAGGCGACGCGCCATTCACCCTCCAGCTGCGCGCCGCCCCGCAGCGCCGCGCGCACGGCACGGCCGGCGTCGCTGCGCTCGCCCGGCTGCAGGCGGCGCCGCCAGCCGGCCAGGTCGATGTGTTGCGCATGGGCCGGCTCGCCGTGCAGCCGCCACATGGACGCGTCCCAGGCCAGATTGCCGACGCGCAGGTCCAGCTCCCAGACGCCGATGCCGCCGCCGTGCGTGGCCAGCGCCAGCCGGTCCAGCGCGCGCTCCAGCTCGGCGCGCTGGGCCGCGGCGTCGGTGACGTCCTGCATGACCACGCCCACGCGCTGGCCGCCACCGTCCGCATCGCGCCCGCCCACCAGGCGCAGCACGCGCGCGCCGCGCGGGCCGGCGTCGCAGGGCAGCTCCACGTCCCAGCCCTCGTCATGCTGCGCCGCGCGCCAAAGCGCCGCATCCAGCATGGCGGCGCCATCGGGGCCGAAGCGGGCCAGCAGCGCCGCCAGCGTGGGCACGCGGCCGGCCGGCAGGCCCAGCAGCTCGCAGGCCGGGTCGGACAGCACCAGAGCGCCGCTGCCCGCCTCCCATTCCCAGGCGCCCACGCCGGCCAGCCGGCTGCTGCGCTCCAGGAAGCGTGCGTTCTGGGCCAGGGCCTGCGCAAGCACCGCCCCACCCGCCAGGGTGCAGTCGCGCTCGGGCGCGCCCGTTCGCAGCATTTCGGTCATCAAGGGCTCCAGGCAAGGGACGGGAAAGCTTGAGGCGGGGCCTGCAGACCCCTTGTAGGACAAAGCGCCGTCTGCCCTTTGTTACAGCGCCGCGGCCAACCGCGGGGCCCGGCGTCGCGTTCAATGACGGCAAGGCGGCCCGGCCGCCACGACTGGAGACTTCCATGAACGCAATGCACTCCCCCCTGTCCCGCTGGCTGGCGCCGCTGGTGCTGGGCCTGGCCGCGGTGTCGACCGCCCAGGCCGGCGACGTCGGCGTGTCCATCGGCTTCAGCCAGCCCGGCCTCTACGGCCGCGTGGACATCGGCCGCTACCCGCAGCCGGTGCTGATCGCGCCGCAGCCGGTCTATGTGGGCCGGCCGGTCTACCGGGACCCGGTCTACCTGTGGGTGCCGCCGGCGCACCGCACGAACTGGCGCCGCTACTGCGGCAACTACGGCGCCTGCGGCCACCCGGTCTACTTCGTGGAGGACCGCTGGTACCGGCGCAACGTCGTGGTGCACCGCGCACCGCCGCCCCCGCCGCACTGGCATGACCGCCACGAACACCGCCACGACCATGACCGCGGTCGTGGGCGGGGGCATGACCGCCACCACCACGACCGTCACGGCCACCGCGACTGAGCGTCAGCGCGCCACGCGCAGCAGCTTGCCGCTGTCGGTGAGCAGCAGCAGCGCGCCGTCGGCGGCCGGCCTGACGGCGCGTATGCGCTCACCGAGGTTGTCGAACAGGCGCTCGCGGCTGGCGACAGTGTCGCCCGCCAGCGTCAGCCGCCACAGCGCCTGGCCGGCCAGCGCGCCGACGAACAGGCTGCCCTGCCACTCGGGGAACATCGCACCGCTGTAGAACGCGATGCCGGCCGGCGCAATGGAGGTGGGCACCCAGGTGGTCAGCGGCTCGACGAAACGCGGCGCATGCGTGCCGCCGCCGATGGCGCAGGCGGTGCCCACCGGGTCGCCGTAGTTGCAGCCATAGCTCACCAGCGGCCAGCCGTGGTTGCCGCCGGCCCGCGCGATGTTGACCTCGTCGCCGCCCTGCGAGCCGTGCTCGCTGACCCACAGCTCGCCGGTGACCGGGTGCAGCGCCGCGCCCTGCGGATTGCGGTGCCCGATGCTCCACAGGCCGGGCCGCGCGCCGGCACCGAAGGCCGGGTTGTCGGCCGGGAGGCTGCCGTCACGGTTCACGCGCACGACCTTGCCCAGCGTCTGCGCGACATCCTGCGCCGGGCTGCCCAGCTGGCGTTCGCCCAGCGTGATGAACAGCGTCTTGTCACGCGCGAACACCAGCCGCGAGCCGTAGTGGCCGCTGCCGCTGACCTTGGGCGCCTGGCGGAAGATGACGGTCAGGCCCAGCAACGCATTGCCCGACAGCTGCGCCCGCGCGACCGCCGTGCCGGACTTGCCCGCCTCGGCCCCGCTGCCGGGCTCGGAATAGCTCAGGTAGACCTGGGCGTTGGTCGCGAAGTCGGGGTCCAGCGCCACGTCCAGCAGCCCGCCCTGGCCGGCGCTGTCCACCGCGGGCGTGCCGCTGATGGTCTGGCGGCTGGCGAAATCCGCGCCCACGCGCACCAGGCTGCCGCGGCGCTGCGTGACCAGCCAGTTGCCGTCGGGCAGCGCGGCCAGGCCCCAGGGGTTGTCCAGCTGCACCGGCTGGGCCGTGGCGCGCGGCGCGGTTGCTGGCGCGGGAGCGGGGGCCGGCGCAGGTGCGGGCGAGGCGGCATCACCGCCACCACCGCCGCCGCCACAACCTGCCAGCAAGGCCAGGCTCAGGCACCAGACGCGAGACGGGTAAGGCAGGGGAGGCAAGCGCATGCGGGGCGTCCTGACGTGGCGGCCCCTGCAATATCGCGCAACGACCGCCGCCGCGGCGTAAGCAAATCTTGCCGTCAGCGCTTGGGCAGCGGATAGGTGGCCAGGCTGGCGTAGCCCTTCCTCGACACGGCCTGCACGCCGAACACGACGTTGTCCTTGCTGACCGGCAGCGTCGCCCGCGTGGTCTGGCCCACGTCCTTGGACTGCTGCCAGGTGGCCGAGTCGGTGTCGCGCCAGACGATGCGGTAGCCGGCCACCTCGGGGTCGTCGCTGGCTTGCCACTCCAGCGTGGAGTCGTTGGTCAGGCCGCTGGCATCCAGCCGCACGGCCTTGACCGGCGCCGGCGCCCAGGCCAGCGTCGCCAGGCCCGCGAGATTGGCGCGGCTCACGTCCGCCACGTAGCCGAAGTCGACGAACTCGGGCAGGTCGCCGTAGACGATGCCGTTCTCGCAAGGCAGCGACGAGCCGCCTCCAGCTGCCTTGCCCCCCTCGGGGGGAGGCTGGCGGGAACCGTCAGCCTGGGGGCACTCGACCCTCGGGTTCTGGTGCTGGTGCGCGAAGTTCTCGAAAGGCTCGGTGAAGCGCACGGCCGCGTAGCCGCGCTCCAGGAAGGGGATGTGGTCGCCGCCGCGCAGGTAGCGGTCGCGGCGCTGGATCAGCTGCACGGTGAATCCGGGCATGGCGCCTTCCGCCGCCGCCTTCAGGTGGCGGCCCAGCTGGTGCGTGGGCAGGTCTTCATTGGCACCTGCCTGCAGCAGCGGCAGCAGCTCGGCCTGCATCGCGGCGAAGGCCTTCTGGTCGGCCGGCGTGGCGGGGCGGTTGGCCTGCGCCTGCAGCAGCAGCCGCACCAGCGGGTCCAGGCCGTCGGCGAACAGCCGCATGCGCCTGGCGTCGTGCTGCCCCGCGTCGCCGCGCGAGCTGCCGACGATGTCGTTGGTGATCATGGCCTCGACGTTCAGCCCCTCGGCCCGCGCATCGCGTGCCCACTGCGCTGCGCCCAGCAGGCCTTGCTCCTCGCCCGGCACGGCCATGAAGACCAGCGTGGCGTCGAACTGGCGCGAGGCCATCACGCAGGCCAGCTCCATGACGGCGGCGGTGCCCGACGCATCGTCGTTGGCGCCGGGCGCCTCGCCCAGCGAGTCCATCACGTCGCTGTTGCGCGAGTCGTAGTGCCCGCTGACGACCAGGTAGCGCCCCTTGCTGGCGCCGCGGCCCGGCAGCGTCGCAACGATGTTGACCAACTCGGTGGGCTGCGGCACACGCGCGCCGGCTGGCTCGATGAAGCTCTGCTCCTCGACCTTCAGCCGGCTGTCCGGCGCCTTGGCGCAGGCCTGCAGCTCGCTCCTGATCCAGCGCCTGGCGGCGCCGATGCCACGGGCGTCGGACGCGATGTCTGACAGCGTGTGGCGCGTGCCGAAGCTCACCAGCTTGCGGATGCGCGCCTCGATGCGCGCGGGGCTGACCTCGGCCAGCATGGCCTGGAGGTCTTCGGCCGGAGTTTGGGCCTGGGCCGAGACGGCCAGCAGGGCGAAGGTGAGAGCGCTGAGTCGGGCATGCATGAAAAGATTCTGCCCTTGCCGGCCCGGCCCGCTTCTTCTACGCTGGATCACCCCGCACGAGGAGAGTCCGATGAGCCTGGATTCACGAGTGAGCACGATCCGCACGGTCGCGCTGGTCGGCCCGGCCGCGGCCGGCAAGACGCTGTTGCTGGACGCGCTGCTGACACATGCCGGTGTCATCCCGCAGGCCGGCAGCATCGAGCGCGGCAGCACGGTGAGCGACCACGACCCGCTGGAGAAACGGCTGGGGCATTCGCTGCAGTCCAGCCTGGCGCATTTCACGCACGGCGGCATTCGCGTGCATGCCATCGACACGCCCGGCGCGCCGGACTTCGTCGGCCAGGCCCTGCCGGCGCTGGAGGCGGCGGACACGGCCATCGTCGTCATCAACGCGCAGAACGGCATCGAGCTGATGGCGCAGCGCATGCTGGCCGCGGCCGGCGAGCGCGGGCTGGCGCGGCTCGTCGTCATCAACAAGATCGACGCGCCCGACCTGGACCTGCCGGGGCTGCTGGCGCAGATCCGCGAGGTGTTCGGCAAGGAGTGCCTGCCGCTGAACCTGCCCGCCGACGGCAGCCGGCGCGTGGCGGACTGCTTCTTCGCGGCCTCGGGAGAGGCCGATTTTTCGTCCGTCGCCGACGCGCACCGCGCGCTGGTCGAGCAGGTGGTCGAAGTCGATGCGGCCTTCGTCGACCGCTACCTGACCGACGGTGACGTCGACCCCAAGGAACTGCACGCCCCGCTGGAGCAGGCGCTGCGCGAGGGCCACCTGATTCCGGTCTGCTTCTGCTCGGCCAGAACCGGTGCCGGCGTGGGAGAACTGCTGCAGGCCATCGAGGCGCTGATGCCCAATCCGGCCGAAGGCAATCCACCGCCCTTCCTCGAAGGCAAGGGCGCCGAGCCCGCGCCCTACCCCGCCACGCCCGATCCGGCAGCCCACGTGCTGGCCCATGTCTTCAAGATCGTCGCCGACCCCTACCTGGGCAAGATGGGCGTCATGCGCGTGCACCAGGGCCGCGTCGCCAGGGGCGGCATGCTGTTCGTCGGCCATGCGCGCAAGCCCATCCGCGTGGGCCATCTGTTCATGCTGCAGGGAAGCAAGCACGTGGACGTGGACGAGGCGCTGCCCGGCGACCTGTGCGCCGTCGCCAAGGTCGACGACATCGCCTTCGACGCGGTGCTGCACGACGCCCAGGAGGACGAGCACATCTTCCTGAAGCCGCTGGACTTCCCGACGCCGGTGCACGGCCTGGCCATCAGCCCCGCTCGGCGTGGCGACGAGCAGAAGCTGTGGGAGGTGCTGGCCCGGCTGGTGGACGAAGACCCCT
>CBFGPX010000006.1:0-46331 GCA_965650725.1 uncultured Comamonadaceae bacterium
TACGAAAAGTAGCTGACGAGGATAACGGTCGATCCCCCGCCAAGGGCCTGGGAATCACTCTAGGGCGGAGGACACCGACCGATCAACGGGACGGTTTTTCGTCGGGAAGCAGACAGGCGTCGGCGACCTGCAGGTTGTTGTCACGCGCAAAGTTCATGACGAAGTCCCAGGCCATGGGCTCCAGCCGGCGCAGTTCCTCGTTGACGATGACGCACTTCACGCCGTTGATCACCGTGGGCACGCAGTAAGGTGAATAGCCGATGTGGGCCCCCGGCCCCAGCCGCGCGCCGCCGGGGCGGAAACAAGACATCGCACCGGCCAGGCGCTCGGCCCAATCGCTCGGGCGGAAGGTGCGTCCATCCAGAGTGACACCTTGGATGAAGACTTCGCGCGGCGGGGGGGCAACGGTCATGGACGGGAGGACTTCGCTATACAGCGGAGCACCGCTGCCAAAGACCGCTATTGTGCCCTGAGGCGGCGCAATCTGCTGCGCCGCAACATCGTCACGGCACGACCCCTAGAATCCAGATCCCGTATTTTTCCTCAATCCCCACGGAGACCCGATGAACGCTGCCCCCCTGCCGTCCGACGCCCATGTGATGCCGACCTACGGCCGCCTGCCCGTCGCGCTTTCGCACGGCCAAGGCTGCTGGGTCTGGGACACGCAAGGCCGACGATTGCTGGACGCGCTCGGTGGCATCGCGGTCAACACGCTGGGCCACAACCACCCGCGGCTGGTGCCGGCGCTGCAGGACCAGGTGGCCAAGCTCATCCATACGAGCAACTACTACCGGATTCCGCTGCAAGAGCAACTGGCCGACAAGCTCTGCGAGATTTCGGGACTCGCCAACGTCTTCTTCTGCAACAGCGGGCTGGAGGCCAACGAGGCGGCGCTGAAGATCGCCCGCAAGTTCGGCCACGACCGCGGCAACACCTCGCCCGAGATCCTGGTGTTCGAGGGCGCCTTCCACGGTCGCTCCATCGCGACGCTGTCGGCCACGGCCAACCCCAAGATCCAGGCCGGCTTCGGCCCGCTAGTGCCGGGCTTCGTGCGCGCACCGCTGAACGACATCCCCGCCGTGGAAGCAGCGCTGGCCGCGCACCCCAACGTCACGGCCATCTTCCTGGAGACCATCCAGGGCGAAGGCGGCGTCAACCCCGCCCGCATCGAGTTCCTGCAGGCATTGCGCCGGCTGTGCGACGAGCGCGACCTGCTGCTGATGCTTGACGAGGTGCAGTGCGGCGTCGGCCGCACCGGCAAATGGTTTGCCCACCAGTGGGCCGGTATCCGGCCCGACGTCATGCCGCTGGCCAAGGGCCTGGGCTCGGGCGTGCCCATCGGTGCCGTCGTCTGCGGCCCGCGCGCGGCCGACGTGCTGAAGGCCGGCAACCACGGCACGACCTTCGGCGGCAACCCGCTGGCCATGCGTGCCGGCGTCGAGACGCTGAAGATCATGCAGGAAGACCGCCTGCTGGCCAACGCCGAGGCCGTGGGCGCCACGCTGCGCGACAGCCTCGCCGAAGGTCTGGCCGGCGAGTCGGGCGTGGTCGAGATCCGCGGCCAGGGCCTGATGCTGGGCATCGAGCTGGACCGCCCCGCCGGCGTGCTGCTGACCCGCGCGCTGGAAGCCGGCCTGCTGCTCAGCGTGACGGCCGACCGCGTCGTGCGCCTGCTGCCGCCGCTGATCCTCACGCACGACGAGGCGCGTCAGATCGCCGCGCTGCTGGTGCCACTGGTCAAGGCCTTGCTGGCCGAGCCCAAGCCATGAAGCCGGGGGACACGCTGATGCGCCACTACCTCCAGTTCAAGGACCTGCGGGCCGAGGAATACGCCCACCTGTTCGACCGCGCCGCCATCATCAAGCGCCGCTTCAAGAACTACGAGAAATACCAGCCGCTGCAGGACCGCACGCTGGCCATGATCTTCGAGAAGGCCAGCACGCGCACCCGCGTCAGCTTCGAGGCCGGCATGTACCAGATGGGCGGCTCGGTGGTGCACCTGACCACCGGCGACAGCCAGCTGGGCCGCGCCGAGCCGATCGAGGACAGCGCCCGCGTGATCAGCCGCATGGTCGACATCGTGATGATCCGCACCTACGAGCAGACCAAGCTGGAGCGCTTCGCGGCGCACTCGCGGGTGCCGGTGATCAACGGCCTGACCAACGAGTACCACCCCTGCCAGATCCTGGCGGACCTGTTCACCTTCATCGAGCAGCGCGGCATGGACCGCCGCGGCGCGATCGACATGGACTGCCTCAAAGGGCGCGTGGTGGCCTGGGTCGGCGACGGCAACAACATGGCCAACACCTGGCTGCAGGCGGCGGAGATCCTGGGCTTCAAGGTGCACGTCAGCACGCCCAGCGGCTATGAAATCGACCCCGCCGTGGCCGGCGTGAAGGACGCGAGCTGCTACAAGGTCTTTAAGGACCCGCGCGAGGCTTGCATCGACGCAGACCTGGTCACGACCGACGTCTGGACCAGCATGGGCTACGAGGCCGAGAACGAGGCCCGCAAGGCCGCCTTCGCCGACTGGTGCGTGGACCGCGACATGATGGCCCGCGCCAAGCCAGATGCGCTGTTCATGCACTGCCTGCCGGCGCACCGCGGCGAGGAGGTGGCGGCCGACGTCATCGACGGCCCGCAGTCGGTGGTCTGGGACGAGGCCGAGAACCGCATGCACGTGCAGAAGGCGCTCATGGAGTACCTGCTGCTGGGCCGCATCGGCTGAGAAAGGCCTCGCGAACCTGAAGCCGGCCCGCGTTGTTGGGCCGGCGTCAGTGCTTCGTGGCAAGCTGTCACCCATGCGCTGGGCCTTCATCACCGACCTTCACGCCAACCGGCAGGCCTTCGAGGCCGTGCTGGCCGATGCGCGCACCCAAGGCGCCACGCGCTATGCGCTGCTGGGTGATTTCGTCGGCTACGGTGCCGACCCGGCCTGGGTGCTGGACCAGGTCATGGCGCTGGCGACCGACGGCGCCATCGCCGTGCAGGGCAACCACGACGAGGCCGTGGCCCAGGGCAGCATGCCCGGCATGCACCCGGATGCCCGCGCGGTCGTCGACTGGACGCGCGCGCAGCTGAACGAGGACCAACTGCGCTTCCTGAAGCGGCTGCCCATGCAGGCCACGGGCGAGCCGGGGCACTGCCTGTTCGTGCACGCCAACGCCTACGATCCGCGCAGCTGGGAGTACGTGCTGGGCCGCGCCGAGGCGGTGCGCAGCATGCATGCCCATCCGGCGCGGCTGCAGGTCTGCGGCCACATGCACGAGCCCATGCTGTTCCACCTGTCCGGCACCGGCAAGGCGGGCGACTTCCGCCCCGTGGCCGGCGTGCCCATGCCGCTGCCGGGCCACCGCCAGTGGTTGGCCATCCCCGGCTCCTGCGGCCAGCCGCGCGACGGCAACCCGGCCGCCTGCTATGCCTTGTTCGACCCGCCCAGGTCGGAACTGGACGACGCGCGCATCACCTTCCAGCGCGTCGCCTATGACGTCGACGCGGCCTGCGACGCGCTGCGCGCGACGGACCTGCCCCCCCCCATCGTCGAGCGGCTGACGCGCCGGCTCAGCCTGGGCGAATGAGCACCGCTGCGCCCGAAGCCCTGCCAGCGCCGCTGGAAGCCGGCCAGGTGCTGGACGGCTTCCGGCTGGAGGAGCGGTTGCACCAGGGCGGCATGGCCAACCTGTGGCGGGTCAGCCGCGTCGATGTCGGCGAAGGCGGCATGGACGACGGCATCGAGCTGATCATGAAGGTGCCGCGCATCAAGGGCGGCGAGGACCCGGCCACCATCGTGGGCTTCGAGGTCGAGCAGATGCTGATGCCGCAACTGAGCGGACCGCACGTGCCGCGCTTCATCGCACGCGGCGACTGGACGCGGCAGGCCTTCATCGTCATGGAGCGCATCCCCGGCGACACGCTGCGCCCACGGCTGGACGACGCGCCCTTGCCCCCCGAGGAGGTGGCCGACATAGGCGCCCGCGTGGCCACCGCGCTGGCCGCCCTGCACCGCCAGCACGTGGTGCACCTGGACGTGAAGCCCAGCAACATCATGTTCCGCCCGGATGGCACCGCCGTGCTGGTGGACTTCGGCCTGTCACGCCACGAACAGCTGCCGGACCTGCTGGAAGAGGAGTTCACGCTGCCCATGGGCACCGGGCCCTACATGAGTCCCGAGCAGGTGCAGTTCGTGCGCAACGACCCGCGCAGCGACCTGTTCGCGCTGGGCGTCATGCTCTACCACCTGGCCACCGGTGAGCGTCCGTTCGGCCAGCCGGACTCGGTGCGCGGCCTGCGCCGGCGGCTGTTCGTCGAGCCCGTGCCGCCGCGCGCCATCCGGTCCGAGCTGCCCCCCTGGCTGCAGGAGGTCATCCTGCACTGCCTGGAGGTCAAGCCCGAGCGCCGTTACCAGAGCGCCGCGCAACTGGCGCTGGACCTGCGCGAACCGGCCGGCGTGGCGCTGACCGCGCGCGCCGAGAAGCTGCAGACCAGCGGCACCATGATGCGCCTGAAGCGCTGGTTCTTCGCGCTGGGCAGCGAGCCCGAGCCGCGCGTGCAGCCGGGCCAGCAGCTGTCGCGCAGCCCCATCGTGATGGCCGCTGTCGAGGTGGACCGCGGCACGCCCGAGCTGCGCGACCAGCTCTGCGAGACCGTGCGCCGCATCGTGCAGACCGAGGCCGGCGCCCGGCTGGCCTGCGTGGCCGTGATGCGCACCAACCGCATCGGGCTGGACGAGCTGACCGACCAGCACGGCCAGAGCCTGCACGTGAAGCAGCTCATCGCGCTGAAGCACTGGGCCCTGCCCATCCGCAAGGCCTTGAAGCTGGAGGATGGCCGACTGACCTTCCACGTGCTGGAGGCGCCCGACGTCGCCGAGGCGCTGGTGGACTTCGCGCACCGCAACGGCGTGGACCACATCGTCATGGGCGCGCGCGGCGCATCCACGCTGCGGCGCTACCTGGGCAGCGTGTCGGGCTATGTGGTGGCCGAATCGGCCTGCACGGTCACGGTGGTGCGGGAGCCCGCCGCCGGCTGAGCCTGGTCACAGGCCGATGTAGGAATCGCCCGCGGCCGCGGGCCGCCTCTTGCGCGCCGCCACGATCTGCGTGCGCACCGTCACGGCATTGCCGGCGGCGGCCAACTGCACGGGTGTGGGCGCGCCTTCGACCAGCTGATCGGGGTGCCACACGCGCACGCGCGCCGGCCCTTCGGGCAGACCCTGCAGCAGCGCGCGACCGTCCTCGCCGCCCAGCCGGGCCCAGGGCGTGTCGGCCACGTACACATGGCCGCGCATGGAGCCGTGGATGTGGCAGCCCAGCAGATAGGCGCCGGGCTGTCCCAACACCTTGCTGTCGCTGGCCGGCGCCTTGCCGGCGACCCGGCCGGCGAGGCGGAACTGCGTGTTCTGACCCGGGTCCACGTAGACGCCACCAGCCCCCATGACGCCAAGGATGACGTGGTGGTCCCAGCTGTCCAGGTTGCTGAAGCTGACTTTGGCGCCGAGCCCCACCACCGTCACCGCCGGCACGAAACGCAGCTTCTCCTGCGTCACGCTGGCCTCCAGCACCGGCGCGGGCCGCGCCCCCTGCACGCTGCTGTCGACCAGCACCACAGCGTCGGCCAGCGGCTTGCCGTTGCGGTCCAGCACGGTGACGCTGAGATCCGCCGCCTGAGCGGTGCAGGCAACAGTCAACAGGGCGGAAATCAGGGTGGCGCGCATGGCTGGAGGGCAGGCAAAGCGGAGGAGTCCCTGAGTCTCACCGCTGCCTACACTGCACGGATGAGTGACAACCCCTGCCTGAGCTGTGGCGCCTGCTGCGCGAGCTTCCGCGTCGACTTCGACCGCAGCGAACTGGAAAGCGAGGGCGGGCGCGTGCCCGACGGACTGGCCGTGGCGCTGAGCGGCCGACTGGTGCGCATGCGCGGTACCGACCATGCGCAACCGCGCTGCGCGGCGCTCAGCGGCAAGGTGGGGCACCAGGCCAGCTGTGGCATCCATGAGTGGCGCCCCTCGCCCTGCCGCGAGTTCGGTGAGCGCGCGCCCATGGGCATCGGCGACGACGCCTGCGCGCGGGCGCGCGCAAGGCACGGCCTGGCCCCGCTCTAGGTTCCCGGCCCGCGCAGCGGCTGCCGGCGCTGCTCGCGCAGTTCACGCTGCTGCTCGTTGAGCCAGGCCAGCTTGGCGCCGTACATCTCACGGTCACGCGTCGTCGCGCTGTTCTCCAGGGCCTTGGCGATTTCGCCACGCGCGGCGCTCAGGTCGCCCAAGCCATAGTTGGCCAGCGCCAGCCAGAAGTGGAACTCCGGCACGTAGGCAGCGCGCGCCACCTCCTTGCGGAACAGCTGGCGGGCCGAGGCAAACTCGCCGGCCTTCATCGCCGCCACGCCTTCATCGAAGAACTTGTAGGGCGGCACAGGCTGCAACTGGGCCAACTGGTTGGCGTAGACCTGGGCCTCGGCGCTACGACCCACGTCGGTCAGCACCAGCACAAGGTTGGACACCGCCTGCACATTGCCCGGCTCGCGCTCCAGCACATGGCGCAGCGTGGCCTCGGCGGCGCCGTACAAGCCCTTGCGCCGGTACAGCACCGCCAAGGTGTTGTAGGAGGCCAGCCAGCGCGAATCCAGCTGGATGGCGGCCTTGGACCACCAATAGGCATCATCCACCTCGCCCATGGACAAGGCCTCGGCCGCGCGGTTGTTCAGGAACATCGCGAGGATGGTGGATTCGTCGACGACGCGGCTGCGGTTGCGCCGGATCTGCTCGGGTGGCAGGAAGTCGATGGTCAGCAGTTCGGCGTCACCGAAGACGGTCATGCGCGAAGCGCTGGCCAGCGGACGCGCCAGGCTGATGTTCACGTGCCCCGCGACGAAGAAGATGCCGTTGGCCCGCGTCCAGGCCTCTTCCAGATAGACGCTGTTGAAGCGCACCGCCAGGTTCAGGTGGCGCGCAAAGGCCGCGGTCATCAGCACCAGCGACATGCAGTTGCCGCGCTTGGCATCGAAGGCCTCGGCGGCGGTCCGGGTGATCTCGCTGTCGTAGTCCAACTTGAGGCGGCCCTTGGTGTAGAGCGCATCGATGAGACCGTCGCGCACGCCCTTCAGGCGAATCTCGCTGGCCATTTCGGTCTCGGCAAAACGCCTCATCTCGGGGCTGAGCTTCAGCGCCTCCTGCGGATCGATGCGGAAGGCGGGCGGCTTGAAGGCTGCATCAAGGAACAACTCGGCATCGGGCGGCTTCAACGGCTCGACGGCACAACCGGCCAGGAACGCGAGCCCCAGCCCGGCAACGATGGCGCAGATCTTGATCATGGCAGTCTCCTGCTCTGCTTTTGATGCGGTCTCCTGACACAAGCTTAGCCCCGCGACCCTGCCCTGTCTTGAGTCATCTTGCACTTGGCCGTCAGATCTGATCGCCTGCCCTCTTCAACTTTCGACCAAGCACATAAGGGAGCAAAACTACATACATACTCAAAATCACGCCAGATATCTCACAAAATTCCACGAGATCACCAGACCCACCTCGGGATTTCACCATCTTCAATATGTAGTTTTACTTCAATAGCATCCGCGCACTTCAAAGGAGTGCTGGACATGAGGGCATGGGCAGGCGGGCTCGCGCGGCAGGCGCGGCAATGGGTGGGCGCCTTGGCGCTGGGCATGTGCGGGCTGCTGACGGCCTGCGGGGGCGGCAGCGAAGCGCCGACATCGGCGCCACCGAGCAGCGCCGGCGTGTCGGCAGCGGTCGACGGCGTCGAGCTGCTGGCCGCCATCCCCGGCACCGCCCAGGCACCGCGCGCCCGCATCGCCGCGGCCGCCACGCCCGCCGCGCCGGCCACCTCGCTGCGCGTGCACTACCGCCGCGGCGACGGCAACCACGCCGGCTGGCAGATCCACACCTGGGGCGCCGCGCAAAGCCCGAACTGGAACGCCGGCTGGAATGCCGCGGGCAGCGACGACTTCGGCGTGTACTACGACGTGCCGCTGGCCGCGGGCTCCGGCACGGTCGGCTTCCTGCTGCACAACGGCGACAACAAGGACAACGGCGGTGCCGACCAGAGCTACACGCTGCAGTCCGGCGCCAACGAAATCTGGCGCATCCAGGGCGACGGCACCAGCTACACGAGCAACCCGCTGCTGCTGCCGGTGCCGGACATCAAGACCGTGCGCGTGCACTACAAGCGCTTCGACGGCGGCTACAGCGCCTGGGGCCTGCACCTGTGGAACGGCAGCGGCCTCAACGCTGCGGCGCTGCCGGCCGGCGTCCACATCGACGACTGGGGCCAGCCGGTGGCCTTGAGCGCCATGCCCGGCTACGCCAGCGGCGACGGCGAGGTGGTGTTCGACATCCCCGTTCTTAACCCACAGGGCGACGAGAGCCGCAAGGGTCTGGAATTCATCATCCACGGCATGCCGCCCCACGAGAACGACAAGGACGGCCGCGACAACAACATCCGCGTCGAGTACGCAGCGCTGACGGTGAGCGGCCAGGTGGGCCACATCTGGCTGGTCGAGCGCGACGCCACGGTCTACACCGCACCGCCCGACCTGCGCCAGGTCTCCAGCACCGACGCACGCGCCGTGTGGCTGAACAAGTCGCTGGTGAAGTGGCCGCGCATGGCCACCAGCGGCACGGTGCGCCTGTACCACTCGGCCACCGGCCAGATCAGCGTGGGACTGGGCGCCCCCGTGACGGGCGCCGACGGCCACATCACGCTGGACCCGTTCACCGGCAGCGTGCCACCCGCCGAGGCGCTGCGCTTCAAGTACGTCGCCAGCGGCGCCGTGTTCAGTGTTCGCGCCGCCGACCTGCCCCGCCTGCCGACGCTGCACCAGCAGCAACTGGTGCTGGTGCAGGAAGACGCCGCCGGCAAGGTGCAGAACGCCACCACCGCGCAGATCGCGGGCGCGCTGGACGACCTCTACGCCGCAGCGAACGACGTGCCCGACCTGGGCGCCGTCGCGAAGAACGGCAGCACCAGCTTCAAGCTCTGGGCACCCACGGCGCAGAACGTGTCGCTGGCGCTGACCACGGCGCTGGGCAACTCCGGGCTCACGCGCACCACCACCGAGCCCATGGCCCGCGACGCCGCCACCGGCGTGTGGAGCCTCAGCAAGCCCGGCCATCTCCAAGGAGCGACCTACCGCTACCAGGTGCAGGTCTTCGTCAAGGGCACGGGGCTGGTGAGGAACCTCGTCACCGACCCCTACTCGCTGGGCCTGACGCTGGGCGGCCAGCAGAGCGTCGTCATGGACCTGCAGGCCCAGGCCACCAAGCCGGGCGGCTGGGACCAGAGTGCCCCGCCCGCCACCGTGGCTGCGCCATCGGACCTGAGCATCTACGAGCTGCATGTGCGCGACTTCTCCATTGGCGACGCCAGCGTGCCCGCCGCCCAGCGCGGCAAGTACCTGGCCTTCACGCAGACCCAGTCCAACGGCATGAAGCACCTGGCGGCGCTGGCGGCCGCGGGCCTGACCGACGTGCACCTGCTGCCGGTGTTCGACATCGCCAGCGTCAACGAGAAGGGCTGCACCACGCCAAACGTCGGCGCAGCCAGCGGCGCGCCGGACGGCGAGTCCCAGCAGGCCGCCGTCGCAGCGACCGCCGGCACCGACTGCTTCAACTGGGGCTACGACCCGCACCACTTCACGACGCCCGACGGCAGCTACGCCAGCAACGCCAATGACCCGCTGGCTCGCGTCGTCGAGTTCCGCCGCATGGTGCAGGCACTGAACGCGGCCGGCCTGCGCGTGGGCATGGACATGGTCTACAACCACACGACCTCGTCCGGCCAGAACGCGACCTCGGTGCTGGACAAGGTCGTGCCCAACTACTACTTCCGCTACAACGCCAGCGGCGGCATCGAGCGCTCCACCTGCTGCGAGAACACGGCCTCGGAGAACCTGATGATGGCCAAGCTGATGGTGGACTCGGCCATCACCTGGGTGCGCGACTACCGCATCAGCTCGCTGCGCTTCGACATCATGGGCCACCACCCGCGCTCGGTCATCGAGACGCTGAAGGCGCGCGTCGAGGCCGCCGCCGGCCGCCCGGTGCAGATCGTCGGCGAGGGCTGGAACTTCGGCGAGGTGGCCAACGGCGCGCGCTTCGTGCAGGCCGAGATGCTGTCGCTGAACGGCTCCGGCATCGGCAGCTTCAACCCGCTGATCCGCGACGCGGTGCGCGGCGGCGGCTGCTGCGACTCGGGCAGCGCGCTGGTGTCCAGCCAGGGCTATGTCAATGGCTTCTTCTACGACCCCAACGCCAGCGCCTCGGGCCAGAGCCGCGGCGAGCTGATGTGGCAGGCGGATCGCATCAAGGCCTCGCTGGCGGGCTCCATCCGCAGCTTCCAGATGCAGACCCACTGGGACGCCACGCTGCGCCTGGACCAGATCGACGTCGGCGGCATCCCGGCCGGCTGGGTGCTGGAGCCCGGCGAGGTCGTCAACTATGTGGAGAACCACGACAACCTGACCCTGTTCGACAACAACGCCTTCCGCCTGCCCACCGGCACCAGCCGCGAGGACCGCGCCCGCGTGCAGATCCTGGCCAATGCCATCAATGCCTTCAGCCAGGGCGTGGCCTACTTCCACGCCGGCACCGACGTGCTGCGCAGCAAGAGCCTGGACCGCAACAGCTACGACTCCGGCGACTGGTTCAACCGGCTGGACTGGACCTACGCCGACAACAACTTCGGCGTGGGCCTGCCGCCCGCGCGCGACAACGGCGACAACTGGAGCCTCGCCCGCCCGTTGCTGGCCAATGCGCTCATCAAGCCGCACGCCAACGACATCGCCTGGACCCGCGACGCCTTCCGCGACCTGCTGAAGATCCGCAAGAGCACGACGCTGCTGCGCCTGCGCACGGCCGAGGACATCAAGGCGCGGCTCAGCTTCCTGAACACCGGCTCGGCGCAGGAGCCGACCGTGCTGGTGGGCCGCGTCAACGGCGTGGGCTACCCCGGCGCCAACTTCGATGAGCTGGTCTACCTGATCAACGTCGACAAGACCGCCAAGCAGCTGACCCTGCCCACGCTGGCCGGCCACGCGCTGGAACTGCACCCGGCCCACACCGCCGACCAGCGCGCGCGGCAGGCCGCGTTCGACCGCGCCACCGGCGGCTTCAGCCTGCCGGCCCGCACCGCCGTCGTCTTCGTCGTCCGCCCCACCGCCTCCCGCTGACACCCCCATGAACACCATCCAACACCTCGCCGCCACGGCCGCCCTTGCCCTCTCCAGCCTCGCCGCCCAGGCCGCCCCCGTCGTCGTCGACGTGGCCGGCGCGCAGAGCATCAACCTGCAAGGCGAGAGCGGCAACACCGCGCTGCTGATCGACGTCGGCGCCCACGCGGTGCTGAACTCGCTGAGCTGGGCCGTGGAGCTGAGCGCCGTCGCGCCCAGCCTGCTGTCGGAGCTGCAGGTCAGCTTCAGCGGCTTCACCGCCCCCGACGCCATCACGCTGACGCCCGACGCCTTCGACGGCTACAGCGGCGTGGGCAGCTATGTCGGCTCGATCGACCTCGCCGCCTGGGCGCTCACCGTGGGCGCCGACGGCCTGCTGCGCATCGAGTTCAGCGAGGCCTACAAGGACTTCGCTGCAGGCGTCGCCGAAGGCCAGTGGCTCCGCGGCCACCTGACCCTGGACTTCGCCACCGCAGCCGTGCCCGAGCCGGCGAGCACCGCGCTGGCACTGCTGGCGCTGGGTCTGGCCGGCCTGCAAACCCGGCGCGTCGGCAAGCCGTCGCGGCCCCCGGGCTCGTAACCCGACAACTCCAGGCACATGGCGCTTGCGGCCGTCACAAGAGGCTGAGACGATGCGGCGGTGACGACGAACCGACGCCTCACCCTCGCCGCCCTGCCCGCACTGAGCCTGCCGGGCGCAACGCTGTCGGCGCCATCGCCGGCGCCGCTGGCACTGGTCAGCAGCGACCTTCCGCCCATGAGCACGCCGGGCGCCCCCGGCCAGCGCGGCGTGCTGATGGACCTGGTGGAAGCCATGCTCAAGCTGGCCGAGCTGCCGGCCCAGCCCGAGTTCTTTCCCTGGGCGCGCGCCATGCTGCTGGCCGCCGAGCGCCCCCGCACGCTCATCGTGCCGCTCAACCGCACGCCGGACCGCGAGACCAAGTTCCAGTGGCTGGTGAAGCTCTACGCCCAGCGTTTCGCCTTCATCACGCTGGCCGGCCAGCCACGCGTGCAAACGCTGGCCCAAGCCCGCCGCCTGCGCATCACCGGCCTGCGCGGCTCGTCCAACCTCGACACCCTGCTGCAGCAAGGCGTGCCGTCGGGCAGCATCTACCCATCCGCCAGCGTCAGCGACATGCAGCGCGCGCTGGAGCGGGGGCTGGTGGATGCGATGTACGGCAGCGAACTGATCCACACCGACACCTGGCGGCGCCACGGCCGCGACCCCGCCCAGCTGCAGACCGGGCTGGCACTGGAATCGGCCGGCATCTGGCTGGCCGCGCAAGGCGGCATCACCGAGGCCGAACAGGCCCGGTTGAAGCAGGCCCATGACACGCTGCTGGCCAACGGCAGCGTGGAACGCATCTTCAAGCACTACGGCCTGAAGCCCAGACCCGAAGACCTGCGCTAGTTCAGCACGAAGACGGCCGCCGTCCGCGCCGGCACCTCGAAGCGACCGGCCTGGAAGCGCGCCTCGCGCTTCACGCGCGCATCCGCGCCCTGGCGCTGCACCGGGTGCAGCGCCCAGCGCCCGCCAGCCTCCTCGGGCAGCTCCAGGAACTGCGCCGTCGGTGCGACGTTGATCAGCGTCATCACGGCCCGGTGCCCACCCAGGCCGCGGCCGTCGATGCGGGCCGCGACCAGCACCGGGTTCTGGCCCTTGCCGCTGCCGGGAAAGCTGAGGCGCTTGCGCACCTCGGCCGCACTGGACAGCCGCAGCAGCGGCGTGCTGGCGCGGATCGTCAGCAGGTCGCGGAACACGTCGCGCGCCCAGGCGATGTCGGCCGGGCGGGGCGCCATGTCTGCCGCGTGCGCCAGCCGCTCGCGGGCCAGTTCCCAGTCGCGGCCGTTCTGACCGAAGTTGTCCCGCTTGGGCGGCAGGCCGGTGCCGAAGTGGTTGGTCTGGCAGGTCCAGTCCAGCCGGTTGAACCAGTCGCCGGAGTCGTAGCTGTTGCGATCCAGACTCTTGCTGCGCAGGATGTCCTGGCCGGCGTGAAAGTAGGCGATGCCCTGGCTGAAGGCGACGACGGCCGCGCCCAGCATCTGCACGCGGGCGCGGTCCTCGCGGGAGGTCGCGAGCGGCAGCTTCAGCACGTTGACGTCGAACAGCGTCTGGTTGTCGTGGTTCTCGGTGTAGTTGACGACCTCGCCCGGCTCGCTCGCGAAGCCGGCCGGCTGGCCGGCGTAGTCGATCTGCTCCAGACGCTTCTTCTCCCCCGTCCAGGTCGTCAGCTCGAAGCCGCGCAGCGAGCCGGCCAGGCCGACACGGATCAGGTCGGCGGCCTTCAGCAACTCGTCTTGCGAGCGCTCACCGCCCAGCGCGTTGGGCGCGTAGACCAGGCCGTTCAGCCAGCCCTGGTTGCGCACGCTGGCATCGCCGCCCTCCCCGGCACCGCCGCCGCGGGCCGCGTCGCGGGCGCGGTCGCTGAACGAACCGATGCCGCTGCCGTTCAGGCTCAGCTGCGAGGCCTGCACGAAGCGCGCACCGTGGGCCACCTCGCCGAAGTTCCAGCCCTCGCCCAGCAGTTGCACGGGCCGGCCAGCCTCGGCGTCCACGCGCTTCTGCAGCCGCTCCATCGCCTCGCGCGGCTGGTGGCCCATCAGGTCGAAGCGCATGGAGTCGATCTTGTACTCGCGCACCCACAGCGCCGCCGAGTCGATCATCAGCTTGGCCATCATGCGGTGCTCGGTGGCCGTGTTGTCGCAACAGGTGGAGCGTTCGATCTCGCCGCTGGCGTTGAGGCGGTGGTAGTAGCCGGGTACCAGGCGGTCGAGTACGGATTTCGAATGCTGGCCGGCCGCGGCCATGTGGTTGTAGACCATGTCCATGCCCACGCGCAGGCCGGCCCGGTGCAGGGCCATCACCATGCGGCGGAACTCGACGACGCGCTGCAACGGGTCGGTCGCGAAGCTGCCCTCGGGCACGTTGAAGTGCCAGGGGTCGTAGCCCCAGTTGAAGCAGTCGTCGGCCGCTATGGCCATCACGGCGGCCTGCTGGGCTTCGCTGTCGGGCGCCGCACTCGGCACCACGGGCGTCTTGCAGCCACGCTCCGGCACGCTGGCGAGGTCGAACACCGGCAGCAGGTGCACGTCGGTCAGGCCGGCCTTGGCCAGCGCCTTCAGGTGTCGCATACCCCAGGATGCAGGCTCGGTGAAGGCCAGGTACTTGCCGCGCCAGTCCGGGCGCACGCTGGCGTCGCCGATGGAGAAGTCGCGCACGTGCAGTTCGTAGATGAGCTGGTCGGTCGGCCGCTTGACACGGCCGGGGGCCGATGAGGCGTCCCAGCCTTTGGGCTTGAGTGCGGGTGACGCCAGGTCGGCCACGACGCTGAGGCGCGAGTCCGCCGTCAGCGCCACCGAATAGGGATCGGTGACGAGGTTGCGCACACGGCCGTGCGTGGGCGTGACGACGTCCACCAGATAGCGGTAGGCCTGGCCGCTGAGGTCGCCCTGGGCCTCGGCGTGCCAGACGCCGGTGGCGGCGTCGAAGCGCATGGCCTCGGCCACGCTGGCGGGCGCGTTCGGGCCGGCATGGCGGCACAGCAGCACGCGCTGCGCCGTAGGCGCCCAGACGCTGAAGCGGGTTGCGGCCCTGGCCGGATGTGCGCCCAGGTCGCCGAGCTTCTCCGCCGCCGCGTAGAGGTCGTCCAGCGCGCCGGGGATCTGCGCGCCCGTGGCGGCGATGACGCGGCCATCGGCGCCCTCGTGCACCAGCAGCAGTTGCTCACGCAGCAGCGCCGCCACGTCCGCCCCTGCCGGCAGCGCAAAGCGCGGCCCGGCGCCGATGAAGCCGAAAGCGGCCGGCAGCGCCACCGTGGCCGGCAGCAGGTCCAGCGCGCCGTCGCTGCCCGCCACCGGCCGGCCCGCGAGCGCGCGCAGGCCGGCGGTCCGGGCGTGATGCAGGCGCACGCGCTCGCCCGGCTGCAGCTTCAACCCCGGCCATTGCAGGTGGCGCGCGTCCAGCCAGTAGGCCTCGGCCGCCTGTCGCGCGGCTGGCGCCGGCTGGGGCGGCTCGGCGTTGCAATCGTCAAGATCGGCGGCGCGCGCCGCACCGGTGGCGCTCAGCGCCAGGCCCAGCAACACGGCCAGCAGAGGGCGAGGTGGCATCAAGGTCTCCTTGTTGTCTCTGAATGGTAGCAAAACTACATCATCCAAAACACCAATAGCGGACCACCCATGTCAATCGCTATGCTGCACGCCATTATTTGAAGTAGTTTGATTACATGACCCGCATCGGAGACAAGGTTTCAAACGTGGCGGCGCGGCTCACCCTCGCTGCCCTGGCCGCCTGTGGCGGCGGGGGCACTGCCGCGCCTCCGTCCACCCCGGCCCCGGCGCCCGCACCCTCGGCGCTTCCGACAACCGAGGTCAGCGCCGTCGGCGCGGCCGATCCCGGCAGCAGCCTGCCCGACGGCTGGCAGCGCGGCGCCTTCATGCAGATCTTCGTGCGCAGCTACCAGGACAGCGACGGCGACGGCATCGGCGACCTGCGCGGCCTCGCCAGCCGGCTGGACTACCTGAAGGACCTGGGCGTCACCGGCCTGTGGCTGATGCCCGTCACCAAGAGCCAGGACGGCGACCACGGCTATGCGGTGACCGACTACCGCGACATCGAGCCCGCCTACGGCAAGCTGGCCGACCTGGACGAGTTGCTGAAGCAGGCGCATGCGCGCGGCATCGGCGTCATCATCGACCACGTCATCAACCACAGCGCCGGCCAGCATCCGCTGTTCGTCAATGCCAGGGACTCGGCCACCAATGCCTGGCGCGACTGGTACCTCTGGCAAAACCCGGCACCCGGCGGCTGGAGCATCTACGGCGCCAACCCCTGGCGCAGCACCGCCAACGGCGCCTACTTCGCGCCCTTCTGGGACCAGATGCCCGACTTCAACCTGAACAAGACCGAGGTCGTCGACTTCCACAAGAACGCGCTGCGCTTCTGGCTGAACCGCGGCGTGGACGGTTTCCGCTTCGACGCCGTAGGCAATCTGGTCGAGAACGGCCCGGCCGCGTGGGAGAACCAGCCGCGCAACTACACGCTGATGAACGAGATGCGCCAGCTGCTGGACGGCTATGCGCGCCGCCACATGGTGTGCGAAGGCCCGGCCGACCCGCGCGGCTTCGGCGCCGCGAGCGCCTGCGGCAGCGCATTTGCGTTCGACCTCAGCGCCGCGCTGATCGGCGCGGCGCGCGGCCAGGCGGCGTCGGTCACGGCGCTGGCCGACTACTTCAAGTCCGCGCCCCTCGGCATGTCGCCCTTCCTGTCCAACCACGACGGCTTCGCCGGCCAGCGCACGGCCGACCAGTTGGGCGCCAACCTCCCCCAGCTCAAGCTCGCAGCGAGCGCCTACCTGCTGCTGCCGGGCGCACCCTTCATCTACTACGGCGAGGAGATCGGCATGCGCGCGGCTCCGTCGCTCACGGGCGACCCGGCGCTGCGAACGCCCATGGCCTGGAGCGCCGACGCCCACGGCGGCTTCACGACCGGCACGCCCTACCGCGCGCTGGCCGGCAACGCCACCACGAACCACGTAGCCGCCCAGCAGGCGCAAGCCGATTCACTGCTGAACCACTATCGCGCGCTGCTGGCATTGCGCAAGGGCACGCCCGCGCTGCGGGACGGCGACTACGCCAATGCCACCGCGAGCGGCACGCTGCTGGCCTTCCAGCGCCGCACGGCCTCGCAAGGCGCGGTGGTCGCCATCAATTTCGGCAGCAGCGCCGCCGAAGCCAGCTTGACGGGCCTGCCCGCCCACACGACGCTGCAGAGCACCCACCCGGCTGGCAGCGCCAACATCGCCAGCGACGCGGCCGGCCAGGCCCGCGTCACCGTTCCCGCGCAGTCGCTGCGCGTCTACACGCATCCCCGCTGAACGCCATGACCAAGTCTTTGCTGCTCTCGCTGGTGCTGGCCGCGTCGTCGGCCCAGGCCCAGATCGACATCCGACCCGTGCCCGCCCAGCCACGCGCCAGCGGCCTGCCCGCAAACTGGCAGCACGGCGTGTTCATGGAGATCTTCGTGCGCGGCTACCAGGACAGCGACGGTGACGGCATCGGCGACCTGAAGGGCCTCACGAGCCGACTGGACTACCTTCAGCGCCTGGGCATCAGCGGCCTCTGGCTGATGCCCATCACCGCCAGCTCCGACCATGACCACGGCTATGCGACGACCGACTACCGCGGCGTCGAGCCGCAGTACGGCACGCTGGCCGACTTCGACGAGCTGATCCGCGAAGCGCACAAACGCGGCATCGGCATCGTCATGGACTACGTGATCAACCATTCGTCCTGGCAGTTCCCGCCCTTCCAGGCCGCGCTGAAGGACCGCGCCAGCCCCTGGCGCAGCTGGTTCGTCTGGAACCCCGACCCCGGCCCGGGCTGGGACATCTGGGGCAAATACCCCTGGTACGACGCCGCCACGGCCCCGTGGACCTTCACCGGCGCGCTGAAGGACCTGCCACCGCCCAAGCCCGGCGCGCCGGACGTCTTCTTCGGCACCTTCGGCCCGCACATGCCGGACTTCAACATGCGCAACCCCGAGGTCGTGAAGTACCACGAGGACTCGCTGCGCTTCTGGCTCAACCGCGGCCTGGACGGCTACCGGCTGGACGCCGTGCCCCACTTCATCGAGAACAACGCCAAGGACTGGAACGACCAGCCCGAGAGCCGCGCGCTGACCAAGCAGTTCCAGGACCTCATCAAGAGCTACCCCGGCCGCTACGTCGTCTGCGAGGCCACGGCCGAGCCCATCGCCTACGGCGCCCCTGGCCTGTGCGGCGGCGCCTTCGCGTTCAACCAGAACTACGAGCTGATGAAGGCCGCCAAGGGCGACGCGGCGGCCGTGCAGAAGCTGGCCGACTACTACCGCGCCATGTCGCCCACCATGGCGACCTTCCTGCACAACCACGACATCTTCACCGGCCAGCGCGTGTGGGATCAGCTGCGCGGCGACGAGGCCCGCTACCGGCTGGCCGCTGCCAGCTATCTGCTGCTGCCCGGCACGCCCTTCGTGTACTACGGCGAGGAGATCGGCCAGGCCGGTATCGATGCCGAGGCGGGCAGCGACGCACCACTGCGCTCGCCGATGAGCTGGACGGCGGCGGGTGGCTTCACGACGAGCGCCACGCCCTTCCGCCCGCCGGCGCTGAACCGCAGCCGCCACAACGCCGAGACGCAGCAGCGCGACGCCGGCTCGCTGTTCAACTTCTACCGCGAGCTGATCGCGCTGCGCCGCGCCTCGCCTGCGCTGACGCTGGGACGCTACGAGGCCGACCGGGTCGAAGGCCCGCTGTGGACCTTCCAGCGCGCGCACGGTAACGAGCGCGTGCTGGTGGCCATCAACTACGGCGACCAGCCCGCCCGCATTGCGCTGCCGCCGCGTGCACGCGCCCTCCACCCCAAGACCGGCCCTGCCTCGGCGGTGCTGCCGCCCCTGTCGCTGCGTATCTACCGACTGGAAACGCGATGAAAGCCCTGATCACCCTTGCCACCGCCCTGCTGATGACCCTGCCCACGCTGGCCGCCAAGCCCTCCTCCGCCCCTCGCGTCGAACCGCCCAACTGGTGGGTCGGCATGCGCAACACCTCGCTGCAGCTGATGATCCACGGCCCCGGCATCGCCGATGCCAGGCCCCAGCTGGCGCCCTACCCCGGCGTGAGCCTGCGCTCCAGCCACCGCGCCGCCAGCGCCAACTACCTGTTCGTGGACCTCGACGTGTCGCCCACCGCCAAGCCTGGTGAGCTGACGCTGACATTGGGCGGCACCGCGCTGCGCTACCCGCTGCTGGCCAGGACCCCCGGTTCCGCCGAGCGCCAGGGCTTCGGGCCCAAGGACGCGATCTACCTCGTCGTGCCCGACCGCTTCTCGCAAGGCGGCCAGCTCGGCCAGGCCGGCATGAAGGAAGGCGTCAACCGCGCCGACCCTGGGGGCCGCCACGGCGGCGACCTGGCCGGCATGCGCAAGCACCTCGGCTACATCGCCGGCCTGGGCTTCACGCAGGTCTGGCCCACGCCGCTGCTGGAGAACAACAGCGACAAGTACAGCTACCACGGCTACGCGGCGACGGACTTCTACAAGATCGACCCCCGCTTCGGCAGCAACGACGACTTCGGCGCCTTCGTGGCAGAAGCCAGGGCCAAGGGTGTGGGCGTCATCCAGGACGTGGTGCTCAACCACATCGGCAGCGGCCACTGGTGGATGAACGACCTGCCGGCACCGGACTGGGTCAATGCCTGGCCCCAGTACACCGAGACCCACCACGCGCGCATGACGCTGCAGGACCCCTATGCCGCGCCCAGCGATCGCAAACGCTTCACCGACGGCTGGTTCGTGCCCACCATGCCCGACCTGAACCAGCGCCGACCCGAGGTGGCGACTTATCTGACGCAGATGACGCTGTGGTGGATAGAGCGCTACGGCCTGTCGGGCATCCGCACCGATACCTACTCCTACTCCGACCGCGAGTTCCTGACGCGCTGGTCGGCCCGCGTCATGCAGGAGTACCCGAACCTCAACATCGTCGGCGAGGAGTGGAGCCCACATCCGGCCGTGGTGGCCTACTGGCAGCGCGGCAAACGCAACCACGACGGCTACGTGTCGCACACACCCAGCATGATGGACTTCCCCATGAACTCGGCGCTGCTGGCCGCGCTGGTCGAGGACGACGGCGCGTTCACCGGTTGGACCCGCGTCTATGAAGGCCTGGCACACGACTTCGTCTACCCCGACGCGGCCAACCTGGTGCTGTTCGATGGCAACCACGATACGCCGCGCATGTACTCGCTGCTCAAGAAGGACGCGGGCCTGACCAAGCTCGCGCTGGCCTACATGGCCACCACGCGCCGCATCCCGCAGGTGTTCTACGGCAGCGAGATCCTGCTGCAAAGCCCGCTGGAGCGCGACGACGGCCGCGTGCGTGCCGACATGCCTGGCGGCTGGGCGGGTGACGCGGTCAACGCCTTCACAGGCACCGGCCTGGCGCCCGAGCAGCGCGACATGCAGGACTGGGTGAAGCGCCTGTTCAACTGGCGCAAGGGCGAACGCCTGATCCACGACGGCGCGCTGATGCAGTACGCGCCGCTGGAGGGCTGCTATGTGTTCTTCCGCTTCGACGCCGGCCGCACGGTGATGCTGGCGCTGAACAAGACCAGCCACGCGGTGGACCTGCCCACCGCCCGCTTCGCCGAGCGGGTGGCCGCCGGTGATCGTGCGCGGGACGTGCTCAGCGGCGAGACCTCCACCGTCGCCGCGACGATCCGCGTGCCGGCGCGCAGCCCGCTGATCCTGGAGCTGTCCAAGCCCTGACGACGCGGCCGGGCGGCGTCAGTTCCCCGCGAAGCGGAACTGCAGCGTGCCGGTGGACTCCTCGATCAGCACCTTGGGCGTCTTCCAGACGTAGCGGGTGACGGAGTAGGACACCTCGCTCGGCTGAAGCGTCGGGCTCACCGTCACGAGCCGCCCCGACGTCGTGACCGCCGTCCCGCCGCCCTCCGGCAGCATCTCGACGCGCGTGCGGGTCTGCTGCTGCGACTCCGGCACGCCGTACTTGCGCGTCAGCGCGCCGCGCACGGCCTCGATGCCGCTCTCCATCGTCAGCTGCATGCCCACCAGCCCTTGCGCGTCGAAGTCCAGCTTCGCCGCACGGACAGCCTGCCCCGCGAAGGTGAGGCTGGATTTCGCGACGGCGGTGTGCGGGTAGCGGGTCACGCACTGCTTCAACGCCTCGTCGGCCTTGGCCACGCGCTGGGCGTTGGCAGCGGCGGACGGCGGGATGTCCTTGAGGCTGTTCGGTGTGCCGGCAACCAGGCTGCTGAACCCCGCCCAGCGCTTGCTGTCGTCAGCCTCCTTGTACTCGGCAGCGCAAGCCGGCCCCTTGAAGCAGGTCAACGCCGAGTCCTTCGTGCTGCACAGCGCCGTCGGGATCTGGTCGGCCAACGCCGCGAGCTTGCTGCGCCCCGAGAGTTCATCCAGCGCCCAGCGCCGCGCACGCGCCGTCTCGCCGCTGCGCTCGGCATCGGCGATCAACGTCTGCTCCACCTGCCCGCTGAACTTGCGCAGTCGCTCCTGGGCCTCGGCGATCAGCCGCTGCGAGTCGGGAATGGCCGCGGGGTCGAGGGCATTGGCGGGTTTGCCAATCACCGCCTGCCACGCTTCGATCTTGATGCGCAGCGAGACGTTGCAGCGGTTCGCGCTCGCCCACGCTTCCAACGCCGGTTCGCTCTGCCAGAACTGCTGCCAGGCGGGGTCGACCATGTTGGCCCGCGCCACCTCTTCACGCTCGATGCCGCCCGTCACGGCCGACCGCATCATGTGCGGCGGCAGCTGCGCCACCCGCCGCGCGATCTCCTGGCGCAACTGCGCCTTGGCCTTGTCCTGGCGCACGCCGCAGCTGTTGTCGTAGCTGTTGCCCAGGCCAGGCAGGAAGTCGGCGACCGTGCGCGTGCGGCCGGCCTCGACGTCTGCTCGCTCGGCCACGGCCTGGCCCTGGCGGGCAGACTCGGCCTTGCCCTGCGCGAGCGCGGCGCGCACGACGTCCAGGTCAGCCTGCATCAGCACGCCCGTCACCTCGTGCCCCAGCGTCTGCTGCAGCTTGCGATAGATGGCACCGAGGTTCAGGCAGGAGTCGAACTTGGCGTTCAGATGCTTACCGCCCCAGGCAAACACGACGAAGCCGAGCTGCGGGTCCTTGCGCAGCTCGGCTTCGATCGCCGGCGCGCTCACGGGCCGGCGCGGCGGCGGCTTGCCCGCCTCGGGCTGGCAGTCGACGTTCAACTCGCCCGCCGCCACGCTGGGCGCCGGCAGCAGGTCCGCGGCGATGAGACCGGGAGCGCGCTGCGCGGGCTCGCCATTCGCCAGGCGCGCCGGCGCGAAGATCTGCTTCAGCTTGTCGACGTCCCCGGTGTCCAGCGCGCCGGTGACCGGCAGCCCCAACGCCTGTTGCAGCTTGCGCAGCACGAACGGCCATTCGATGCAGGTGGCCTGGGCGTAGCCGAATTTCTGCTGTGCCCATGCGTACAACTCGCCGCGCAGCTCGGGCGTCAGTTGCGCCTGCACCTGGGGTGGCGCCGGGATGCTGTTGCTCAGCGCCTCCCGCGAGAGCGCGTTGCAGCGCGGCCGCGGCAGCTCGCCTGGCGCAAACTGCGGCGGGGGCAATTCCCTGGCCGGCTGCGCACCGCTGAGCAACGGCAGCCACGCGAGGCCTGCCGCCAGGCAAAGACCGGTCATCCTTGAGACATCCACGGCTCGCTCCCCTTCGGCCTTCATGGGCCGTGGCGGATGCTAACGCGACGCCTCAGTGCGAGGGTCTATGCCGTGCGCGCAAAAAGCAAGGGCACCACCAGCAGCGTGAACTCGCCCGACGCGCAGCCGAACATCGGCGTGATGGCGGTGTTGATCAGCGGCATGCCCTCCACCGCCAGCTTCGGGCCGCCTTACACCGAGATGGACGCGGAACCGGTGACTGACGTCATCGCCGGGAGGGGTCAACCCGGCAGCTTCAGCAGTTCGAACGGCCCTCGCCCCGAGGCGGCCGTAATCAGACCCAGCACACGCGCCGGCTCGTGACCCAGCATGTCCCAGCGGAAGCGCCAACCCCAGTTGCCGCCCAGCACGCCCGGCACGTTCATGCGGTGTTCGGACCCCAGGCCCAGCACGTCCTGCAGCGGATAGACGGCCATGTTGGCCACCGAGTTGGCGCAGGCGCGGATCATGGCCCAGTGGATGTCGTGCTCGCCGCAAGCGAGGTACGAACCCACGAACGCGCGTTCACGAGGTTTTGCCTGGTTCCACCAGCCGCGCACGGTGTCGTTGTCGTGGGTGCCGGTGTAGGCCACCGAGGTCTTGGGCCACATGTGCGGCAGGAACTCGTGATCGCCCTCGGCGCCGAAGGCGAACTGCAGGATCTTCATGCCGGGGAAGCCGCAGCCGTCGCGCAGTTCGTTCACGTCCTCGGTGATGAAGCCCAGGTCCTCGGCCACGATGGGCAGCGGGCCCAGGGCCTGGCGGATGGCGTCGAACAGCGGCATGCCGGGGCCGGTCTTCCACTCGCCGCGCGTGGCGTCGGGGCTGTCGCCGGGGATCTCGTAATAGCCGGCGAATCCGCGGAAGTGGTCGATGCGGAACACGTCGGCCTGGCTCAGCGCGCGCCGGATGCGCGCGGTCCACCAGGCATAGTTCTCGGCGGCCATGCGGTCCCAGCGGTACAGCGGGTTGCCCCAGCGCTGGCCCAAGGGCCCCAGGTCATCGGGCGGGCAGCCGGCCACCACCGTGGTCTGGAAGTCGTCGTCCAGCGAGTACAGGTCGGGGCGCGACCAGCAGTCGGCGCTGTCGTGGGCGACGAAGATGGGCAGGTCACCCATGAGGTGCACGCCGCGCTCGTTGGCGTAGGCCTTCAACGCACCGATCTGCACGTCGAACTGCCATTGCACGAACCGCCAGAAGGCGATTTCGTCGGCGTAGTCCTTGCGAGCCTTCGCGAGGGCTTTGGGGTCACGGCGCTTCAGGCCATCGGCCCAGGTCCACCACGGCCGACCGTTCAGCGGCGAGCGGATGGCCATGAACAGCGCGTAGTCGTCCAGCCAGCTCTGCTGCGCCTCGCACCAGGCGGCGAAGGCCTTGCGATCTTCGGCAGAGCCCTGGGCAAAGAAGCCCGTCGCAGCCGCCCGCAGCTGTTGCTCGCGCCACGGCGTGACGTGGCCGTAGTCGACATGCTGGGCGTTGAAGCCCGGCACCTGCGGCGCACTCAGCCAGCCCTTGGCGATCAGCGGCTCCAGCGCCACCATCCACTGGCTGCCGGCAAAGGCGGACACGCCTTGGTAGGGCGAGTCGCCGGGACCGATGGGCGTGGTCGGCAGCAGCTGCCAGACGCTCTGGCCGGCGGATTGCAGCCAGTCGACGAAGCGGTAGGCGTCGGGGCCGAAGTCGCCCATGCCGTGCGGGCCGGGCAGCGAGGTGATGTGCAGCAGCACACCCGAGGAGCGTTGATTCAGGTTCATACGTGGCGCAGGACGATGAGGGAGCGGGCCGGCACGCTGAGCGGCTGGCCGGGAAGGACGAGGGGCGCGGCGGACTCGCCGCTGCTGTCGAGAACCAGTTGCCAGGGCCCGTTGCAGAGCAGGAAGGGCAGCGGCGCGGGGTCGGGATTGAAGACCACCATCAGCCGTGGCGATGCGGCACCCGCTTCGCGCAGCTGGGCGCCGAAGGCGCGCTGGCCGGCGTCATGCCAGTCGTTGGGTGTCATCTCGTGGCCGCTGGGCGCGTACCAGGCGATGCTGGCCTCGCCCGGGCCGCTGGCGAACCAGCGCGGGTGGCGCAGCAGCGGCTCCTGCGCACGCAGCGCCAGCAGCTGCGCGACCAGCTCGGTCAGGCCGCCGTCGGCGCGGCCCCAGCTGAGCCAGGTCGTCTCGTTGTCCTGGCAGTAGGCGTTGTTGTTGCCGCCCTGGCTGTTGCCGATCTCGTCGCCGGCGCACAGCATGGGCGTGCCCTGGGCCAGAAGAGTCGTCGCCAGCAGCGCTCGGCGCACGCGCTGGCGCGTGGCGTTGATGGCCGGGTCGTCGCTGGCGCCTTCGACGCCGAAGTTCGCGGCCAGCTCGCCGTCGCGGCCGTCGCGGTTGTCTTCGCCGTTGGCGTGGTTGTGCTTGGTGGCGTAGCTGGTCAGGTCGGCCAGCGTGAATCCGTCGTGCACGGCGATGAAGTTGACCGAGGCGATCGGCAGACGCTGGCCGTGGTGGAACAGGTCGCTGGACGCCATGAAGCGCCGTGCGAACTCGCCGCGGCCGACGCCCTGACCGGCCGCCAGCCAGTAGCCGCGCGCCGCATCGCGGAACTTGTCGTTCCACTCCAGGAAGCGGCCCGGGAAACGGCCGACCTGGTAGCCGTCGTAGGCCGCGTCCCAGGGCTCGGCGATGAGGTGCACGCCGGTCAGCACCGGGTCCTGCCGCAGCGCGGTGAAGAAGGCCGCGTTGGGGTCGAAGCCATGGTGGGTGCGGCCCAGCACGGGCGCGAGGTCGAAGCGGAAGCCATCCACCCCCATCTCGGCGACCCAGTAGCGCAGCGAGTCCAGCACGAACTGCGTCACGCGCGGATGGGCGCAGTTGACGGTGTTGCCGCAGCCGGTCAGGTTCTCGTTGTGGCCCAGGTCGCCGGCCGTCAGCCGGTACCAGGTCTTGTTGTCGAGACCGCGGAAGCTCAGCGTCGGGCCGAATTCGTTGCCCTCGGGCGTGTGGTTGTAGACGACGTCCAGCACCACCTCCAGGCCGGCGGCGTGCAGCGCGCCCACCATTTGGCGGAACTCGGCCGTCACGGCGGTGGGGTCGTGGCGGTGGGCGGCCTGCGCCCAGCGCGGGTCGGGGCAGAAGAAGCCCAGCGTGTTGTAGCCCCAATAGTTGTGCAGGCCGCGCTCGGCGAGATGCGGTTCGGCGATGCAGTACTGCACCGGCAGCAGCGACAGCGTCGTCACGCCGAGCCGCTTGAAATGAGCGATGGACACGGGATGGGCCAGGCCGGCGTAGGTGCCGCGCAGGTCCTCGGGCACTCCGGGCAGCAGTTTGGAGAAGCCCTTGACGTGGACTTCGTACAGCACGATCTCGCTCGGTGCGCGGCGCGGCTTGTGGGCGCGCACCTGCGCCACCGGAGGCGGTGCCACGCGGGCCTTCAACGCCTGCGTCGCGTTGTCGCGCGTGTCCTGCGAGCGCGGGCCGTCCGGGTGGCCCAGCTCGTAGCCATGGTGCTCGGCACGCCAGCCGAAGTGGCCGACGATCTCGCGCGCCCACGGGTCCAGCAGCAGCTTGTGCGGGTTGAAGCGGTGACCTTGCTCCGGCGCATAGGGGCCGTGGGCGCGCAGCCCGTAGACCAGGCCGGGGCCCACGCCGGGCAGGAAGCCATGGAAAACGCCGTCGTGCGGGCCGTCCAGCGCATAGCGGCGCAGCTCGCGCTGCCCTTCGGCATCGAAGATGCACAGCTCGATGCGCGTCGCATGCTCGCTGGCAACGGCGAAGTTGACGCCGCCGTCGCGGGCCAGCGAGCCCAGCGGCTCGTGCCAGCCGGGTTGGAGGTCGGGCAGATGAGCCATGGACTTCAGACTCAGGTTCAGATCGGGACGAAGAACAAGGTGGCCAGCGGCGGCAGGTTGATCGTGATGGACAGCCGCCGCCCATGCGCCGGCTGGGCCTGCACCGGCAGTCCGGCGGCGGCCACGCCGTTGCCCATGTTGCTGCCGCCGTAGTAGGCGGAGTCGGTGTTCAGCGCCTCCTTCCAGGCGGTCACGCCGTCGGGCACGCCCAGCGAATAGCCCTCGCGCGGCACCGGCGTCATGTTGCAGACCACCACCACCATGCGCCCGGTGCCGTCGCGCCTCACCCAGGCAAAGATGGAATGCTCGGCGTCGTGGGCGCTGATCCACTCGAAGCCACCGGCCTCGCAGTCCAGCCGGTGCAGCGCACTGTGCTCGCGGTAGAGCTTGTTCAGGTCCCGCACCAGGCGCTGCACGCCGGCGTGGCGGTCGTCTTCCAGCAGGCCCCAGGGCAGGCTCTCGGCATGGTTCCACTCGTTGCGCTGCGCGAACTCCTGGCCCATGAACAACAGCTTCTTGCCCGGGTGGCCCCACATGAAACCGTAATAGGCGCGCAGGTTGGCGAACTTCTGCCAGTCGTCGCCCGGCATCTTGGCCAGCATGCTGCCCTTGCCGTGTACGACCTCGTCGTGCGAGATGGGCAGCATGAAGTTCTCGCTGAACGCGTAGATCAGGCCGAAGCTCATCTTGTCGTGATGCCAGCGGCGGTTGATCGGGTCCTCGGCCATGTAGCGCAAGGTGTCGTTCATCCAGCCCATGTTCCACTTGTAGTGGAAGCCCAGGCCGCCCGTGTAGGTGGGCGCCGAGACGCCGGGGAAGCTGGTGCTCTCCTCGGCCACGGTGATGGCGCCAGGGATCTCGCCGACATGCTCGTTCATCTCGCGCAGCATGGAGATGGCTTCGAGGTTCTCGCGGCCGCCGCGGATGTTGGGAATCCATTCACCCGGAGGCCGCGAGTAATCGCGGTACAGCATGCTGGCCACGGCGTCCACGCGCAGGCCGTCCACGCCCCAGCGCTCGATCCAGTAGGTGGCACTGCCCACCAGGAACTCGCGCACCTCGGTGCGACCGAAGTTGTAGATCAGCGTGTTCCAGTCGCGGTGGAAGCCTTCCTTGGGGTCCGCATATTCGTAGATGCGCGTGCCGTCGAACTCGGCCAGGCCGTGCGGGTCGGCGGGGAAGTGCGCGGGCACCCAGTCCAGCAGCAGGCCCAGGCCGGCCTCGTGGCAGGCCTTCACGAAACGCGCGAAACCCTCGGGCGGGCCGAAACGGGCGCTGGGCGCGTACAGGCCCAGCGTCTGGTAGCCCCAGGAGCCGTCGAACGGATGCTCGCTGATGGGCATCAGCTGCACATGCGTAAAGCCCATGTCGGCCACGTAGGCGGGCAACTGCTCGGCCAGTTCGTCCCAGGTGGGGAAGTCGCCGGACACGCCGCGGCGCCACGACGACGCATGCACCTCGTAGACGCTGATGGCCGACTCGCGCCGGTTGGCGCGCTCGCGCTGGCGCGGCAGCGCGGTGGGCGCCGGCAGCACGGCGACGACGCTGGCATTGTCCGGCCGCAGCTGCGCGCGGCGCGCGTAGGGGTCGGCCTTCAACGGCAGCAGCGTGCCGTTGCCGGACACGATCTCGAACTTGTAGAGGTCGCCCTCGGCCGCATGCGGCACGAAGATCTCCCACACGCCGGCCTCGTGGCGCAGCCGCATCGGGTGGCGTCGGCCGTCCCAGTTGTTGAAGTTGCCCACGACGCTGACGCGCCGCGCATTGGGCGCCCAGGTCGCAAAGCGCACGCCGGCCACGTCGCCGTGCTGCACAAGGTGCGCGCCCAGACTCAGCCAGGGCCGGAAGTTGCTGCCGGCGGCAAAGGCCTTCAGCTCGGCATCGCCCAGTTGCGGGTAGAAGGCATAGGGGTCGGCATAGACCCCCTCGCCTCCGTCATCCCAGCGCACCGCCAGCCGGTAGTCGAAACGGTGCTTGCGACGCGGCACCTGCGCTTCGAAGAAGCCCGGGCGACGCTGCTCCAGCTCGACCAGGCGCTTGTCGCTGCCGGCATCCAGCAGCGCAACTTGGGCAGCGCCCGGCAGCAGCGCACGCACCCACAGCCGCCCCTTGTCGTCTGCATGCAGGCCCAGCCGCGAGAAGGGATCGGCGTGGCGGCCTGCCAGCAGGGCGTCGAGGTCGGCGTCGGTGAGCATCGTCAGGTGTTGAGACTCTTTACTGACCAGACACGGTCCACGTACTCGGCGATCGTGCGATCGGACGAGAACGGTCCCATGCCGGCGATGTTGCGCAGGGCACGTTCCGCCCAGGCGGCACGGTCGGCGAACAGCTGGTCGACCTTGGCCTGGGTGGCCACGTAATCGGCGAAATCGGCCATCAGCAGGTAGACGTCACGGCCCAGCAGGCTGTCGACGAGGCTGCGGTAACGCTCGGTGTCGCCATTGCTGAAGACCCCGGCGGAGATGGCGTCGATGACGCGCTTGAGCTGGCGATTCTCTTCGACGTAGAGCTTGGGGTCGTAGCCCAGCTGCTTGATCTTGGCGACCGCGTCGGCGCGCAGGCCGAACACGAACATGTTCTCCACGCCCATGGCCTCGGCCATCTCGATGTTGGCGCCGTCCCAGGTGCCGATGGTCACCGCGCCGTTCATGCCGAACTTCATGTTGCCGGTGCCCGAGGCCTCGGTGCCGGCCGTCGAGATCTGCTCCGACAGGTCGGCCGCGGGGATGATGCTCTCGGCCAGCGTGACGCTGTAGTTGGGCAGGAAGACGAGCTTGAGCTTGTCGCCCACGCGCGGGTCGCTGTTGATGACGCGGGCCACGTCGTGCGCCAGGCGCACGATGCTCTTGGCCATCTGGTAGGCCGAGGCGGCCTTGCCGGCAATGATGACGGTGCGCGGCACCCAGTTGGCGTCGGGGTTGTCGCGGATGGCCTGGTAGCGGCTGATGACGTGCAGCAGGTTCAGCAACTGGCGCTTGTATTCGTGGATGCGCTTGATCTGGATGTCGAACAGGCTGTCCACATTGACCGCCAGACCCAGTTCACGGCGGATGACAGCGGCCAGGCGCTCCTTGTTGGCACGCTTGACGGCCAGGAACTCCTCGCCCAGCTCACGATTGCCGGCCAGCGCGCTGAGTTCACCCAGCTCGGCCAGGTTCTTGCGCCAGCCATCGCCGATGCGGCTGTCCAGCAGCGAGGACAGCGCCGGGTTGGCCTGCTGCAGCCAGCGCCGCGGCGTGACGCCGTTGGTGACGTTGTGGAAGCGGCCGGGCCAGATGCGGGCGTAGTCGGCAAAGATGGTCTGCACCATCAGCTCCGAGTGCAGCGCGGCCACGCCATTCACGCGGTGCGAAGCCACCAGCGCCAGCGACGCCATGCGCACGCGGCGTTCGCCGCCGTGGCTGCCTTCGTCGATGAGCGAGACGCGTGCGGCCAGTGCGTTGTCGCCGGGGAAGCGCTGCTGCAGCTCTTCCAGGAAGCGGTGGTTGATCTCGTAAATGATCTCGAGATGGCGCGGCAGCAGGTGCTCGAACATGCGCACCGGCCAGGTCTCCAGCGCCTCGGGCATCAGCGTGTGGTTGGTGTAGGCCACCGCCTGGCAGCAGATCTTCCAGGCCTCGTCCCAGCCCATGCCGTGCTCGTCCAGCAGCAGGCGCATCAGCTCGGCGGGGGCCAGCGCCGGGTGCGTGTCATTCAGGTGGATGGCGTTGGTCTTGCCCAGGTTGTGCAGCGAGCCGAACTCGCGCAGGTGGCGGGCCACCAGGTCCTGCAGCGAGGCGCTGACGAGGAAGGCCTCCTGCTTCAGCCGCAGCTCGCGGCCGGCTTCGGTCGAGTCGTCCGGGTAGAGCACCCAGTTGATGGAATCGGCCAGCACCTGGTGACGGGCGGCGCGGGCGTAGTCGCCCTCGCAGAAGGGCTTGAACGCGATGGGCGCGGCCGTGGCCTGCCACTGGCGCAGCGTGGAGACGCGCTGGCTGTAGTGCGCGGGCACGACGAAGTCGAAGGCTTCGGCCTCGATGCTCTCAGCCGGCTGCCAGCGGCGCACGCCGGAGGCGTCCACCTCCACGCGGCCACCGAAGCCGACGTGGTAGCGCAGGTCATGACGCGGCAGCTCCCAGTCGGGCGCATGGCGCGTCCAGTCGTCGGGCTGCTCCAGCTGTCGGCCCTGGCTGATGACTTGCGCGAAGGTGCCGTAGCGGTAGCGCAGGCCGTAGCCGAAGGACGGCAGTTCCAGCTCGGCAAACGAGTCCAGGAAGCAGGCGGCCAGGCGGCCCAGGCCGCCATTGCCCAGCGCCGCGTCGGGTTCGCGCTCCAGCACATCGCCCAGGGCCAGGCCTTGCTCGGCCAGCTTGGCTTCCAGCGGCGCGGTGAGCTTCAGCGCGGCCAGCGCGTTGGACAGCGCACGGCCCATCAGGAATTCCATCGACAGGTAGTGCACGCGGCGCACTGCTGCACCGTCGCCGCGCGCGGCGTCGGCCTGCTGCGTGGCGGCCCAGCGGCGGGCCAGCGTCTCGCGGCAGGCGATCGCCGCCGCATGCAGGGCGGCTTGAGGCGTCGCGCCGTGGCTGGACTGGGATATCTCGCGCTCATACGCGGCCTCGAAGGCGGCACGCAGGGCCTTGTCTTCAGGAGTGAGGGCAGACGGCTTCATCGCGGTGGGGCTCTTGGACCCAGGCTTGCGTTGAGCGGTCAGCGCTGAGCTGGGACGGGTGGGGGTGTTCATCAATGCCGGCCCTCGGGGCATGAGGGCAAGAATGCTACCGGAGGGCAGCGCTGGTCGAAGTATCGATCACCTTCGACGCATTGTGTAGTTTGACTACATCGGGATAACCCGAATAAAGCATCAAATCATTGATTCATAACGATTTCGAGAAGAACTCTGCGGGTGGACTCTGTTGTTGCCCGGCGCTCATGCAATGTATATTGTCTACAACTACTGTCGAAAGACGAAAATTTCGACATCAAAGCGAGACAAGCCCGGCCGCCAAATCCGGGCCACAGAAAGGCAAGCAGTGGCAGACGTTCGACTGACCGGCGTGGAGAAGGCCTACGGCGACATCCGCATCCTTCACGGCATCGATCTGGAGATCCGCGACGGCGAGTTCATGGTCTTCGTCGGCCCGTCCGGCTGCGGCAAGAGCACGCTGCTGCGCTCCATCGCCGGGCTGGAGGAGATCACCGGCGGCGAACTGACGATCGGCGGCCGCGTGGTCAACGACGTGCCGCCCGCCGAACGCGGCATCGCGATGGTGTTCCAGTCCTATGCGCTGTACCCGCACATGAACCTGTTCGACAACATGGCGTTCGGGTTGAAGCTGGCCAAGGTACCCAAGGCAGAGATCGAGACCGCCGTGCGCAACGCGGCCAAGATCCTGCACATCGAACACCTGCTGGACCGCAAGCCCAAGGATTTGTCCGGCGGCCAGCGCCAGCGCGTGGCCATCGGCCGCGCCATCGTGCGCAAGCCCGAGGTGTTCCTGTTCGACGAGCCGCTGTCCAACCTCGACGCCGCGCTGCGCGTGCGCATGCGCTACGAGTTCTCCAAGCTGCACGAGGACCTGAAGACCACGATGATCTACGTGACCCACGACCAGGTGGAGGCCATGACGCTGGCCGACCGCATCGTCGTGCTGTCGGCCGGCAGGGTCGAGCAGGTCGGGTCACCGCTGGAGCTGTACGAGCATCCCCGCAACCTGTTTGTCGCCGGCTTCATCGGCAGCCCGAAGATGAACTTCATCGCGGGCGAGATCGTCGCCGTCGACGCGACCCACGTGGACGTGAAGCTCGCCGCCAACGACGTCGTGCTGCGCGCCCTGGTGGATGGCGGCCCGGCCAAGGTCGGCGACAAGGTCACGCTGGGCGTGCGACCCGAGCACATCCGCCGCGGCGGCACGGGCAACCTGCTGCAAAGCACGGTGGCCTTCGTCGAGTCCCTCGGCGGCCTGACCTTCGCCTACTGCCCCTACCCCGGCCAGGAAGAACCGCTGACCTGCCAGTTCGAGGGCCGCAACGGCAGCGACCGCTTGCGCAGCGGCCAGGCGCTGGAGTTGCACCTGCCGGCCGAGGCGCTCTACGTCTTCGACGCCGACGGCCGCGCGCTGCGCCGCCTGGCGGCACCGGACCTGTGCTCATGAAGTGGCTGCCTCTCGTCGCGGCCCTGGCCGCCGCACCCGCGCTCGCCGAAGCGCCCAGGCTGCTCGTCTGGATCAACGGCGACAAGGCCTACAACGGTCTGCAGAAAGTGGGCAACGCTTTTGAGAAAGCCTCGGGCGTCAAGGTCGTCGTGGAGCACCCGGTGGACCCCACCGACAAGTTCCAGCAGGCCGCCGGCGCCGGCAAAGGGCCGGACATCTTCTGCTGGCCGCACGACCGCGTCGGCGAGTGGGCCAAGGCGGGGCTGCTGACGCCGCTGCGCCCATCGGCCAAGTTGAAGGCCGAGTCCGAGGAGAGCGCCTGGGCCGCACTGAGCTACCGCGGCCGCATCTGGGGCTATCCCATCGCCATCGAAACCACTGGCCTGATCTACAACAAGGCGCTGGTGAAGACGCCGCCGCAGACCTGGGACGAGGTCATCGCGCTGGACAAGCAGCTGCAGGCCCAGGGCAAGCACGCCATCCTGTGGCATTACAACAAGAGCTTCTTCAGCTGGCCCCTGATGGCCGGCGCCGGCGGCGTCATCTTCGGCCGTGACGCGCAGGGTGACTTCGATGCCACCAAGGTGGACGTCAACAATGAAGGCGCCCTGGCCGGCGGCAGGCTGATGGAGCGCCTCATCAAGGATGGCCACATGCCCAAGGGCGCGAACTACGCCGAGATGGAGTCGGCCTTCGCCCGCGGCGAGGTGGCCATGATGATCTCGGGGCCCTGGGCCTGGGACAACGCCCGCAAGGCCAAGATCGACTTCGGCGTGGCCGGCATCCCGGCCGTCATTTCCGGCAAGCCCAGCAAGAGCTTCGTCGGCGTGCTGGGCTGCATGATCTCGGCGCCCAGCAGGAACAAGGACCTGGCCAAGGAGTTCATCGAGAACCACCTGATGCGCCCCGAGGCGCTGAAGGTGCTGGATGCCGACGTACCCATCGGCGTGCCGGCCAACAAGGCCTTCTATGCGGAGCTGTCGGTCAACCCGCTGATCGCGGCCAGCATGACCAACGCGCGCAACGGCGCGCCCATTCCCAACATCCCCGAGGTGGGCCGCTTCTGGACCGCGATGGACGCGGCGCTGGAGGCCATCACCAACGGACTGCAATCACCGAAGGATGCGCTGGACGGCGCCGCCGCACGGATGCTGCTGAACAAATGAACGCCTTGTCCTCCTCCCTCGGCCAGGGCGCCTACTCGACGCTGCCGCCCACCTTTGCCGAAAAGCTGGGCCGGGCGCTGTACTGGCCCGCCGTCGTCGCCCTCATCGTCGGCGCGCTGTACCTCGTCTTCGCCGTCTACATGACCGGTCAGGCCGGCTGGGCCACCGGCCTGCTGGTGCTGCTGACGGCCGGTTTCTACGTGTACCTGAGCCGCGACGGCTTTGCGTGGCGCTACCTGTTCCCCGGCATCGCCGGCATGCTGATCTTCATCGCCTTCCCGCTGGTCTACACGGCCCAGATCGGCTTCACCAACTACTCCAGCACCCACCTGCTCAGCGAGAGCCGCGTGCGCGAATACCTGCTGGAGCAGCACGACGCGGTGGAGGCGCAGGTGCTGGGCTACAGCCTGCATGCCGACGGCGCGGAGTTCCGGGTGGCGCTGCAGGCTGACGGCGAGACCACGCCGCGCTGGGTGTCGCCGCCGCTGGCGCTGCGCGCCGGCAAGGACCTGCGCGTGGATCTCGCCGCGCCCACGGCCGGCGCTACGCTGACCGCCGCCCTGCCCCTGCCTGAACTGGTCAAGCACCGCGACGCGCTCGCCAGGCTGGTGCTGGTGCAGCCCGACAAGACCGCGCTGCACTACCTCGGCCTGCGCGAGTTCGGTCCCGTCAAGCCGCAGTGGAGATCAGAAGCCGACGACAGCCTGACGCGCGTCGCGGACGGCACGGTCTTCAAGCCCAACCGCGACACCGGCTTCTTCGAGTCGGCCAGCGGCGAGGTGCTGCAGCCCGGCTTCAAGGCCTTCATCGGCACGGCCAACTACACGCGCATGCTGTTCGACGCGGAGTTCCGCGGCCCCTTCCTGTCCATCTTCACGTGGACGGTGGTGTTCTCGGCTCTGACGGTCTTCTTCGCGACCGCCATCGGCATGCTGTTCGCGGTGATGCTGAACTGGGAGGGCATGAAGTTCCGCACCACCTACCGCACGCTGCTGTTCCTGCCGTATGCAGTGCCGGGCTTCATCTCCATCCTGGTGTTCAAGGGCTTGTTCAACCAGAACTTCGGCGAGATCAACGCCATCCTGGACGCACTGTTCGGCGTCAAGCCCGCGTGGTTCGCCGACCCCTTCCTCGCCAAGACGATGCTGCTCATCGTCAACGTGTGGCTGGGCTACCCGTACATCATGATCCTGTGCTCGGGGCTGCTGAAAGCCATCCCGGCTGACCTGTACGAAGCCTCCGCGCTGGTGGGCGCCAGCCCCGCCACCAACTTCTTCAAGATCACCGCGCCGCTCATCATCAAGCCGCTGGCGCCGCTGCTGGTCAGCGCGTTCGCATTCAACTTCAACAACTTCGTGTTGATCGCGCTGCTGACCGACGGCCGGCCGGACTTCCTGTCCACCAAGCTGCCCGCGGGCCAGACCGACATCCTCGTCAGCTACACCTACCGCATCGCCTTCCGCGACTCGGGCTCCGACTTCGGCCTGGCCGCGGCGATCACGACGCTGATCTTCTTCCTGGTGGCGGCGCTGTCTCTCATCAACCTTCGCTTGTCGGCAAAGGCACAGAAGTAATCATGGCCATCGTCCTCGGCAAACAAGCCCGCTGGCGCACCTTCGCCGCGCACGCGGTGATGTGGGTCTTCATCGCCATCACGCTGTTCCCGCTGCTGGCCGTCGTGTCCATCTCGCTGCGCCCCGGCAACTTCGCCACCGGCAGCCTGATCCCGACCGAGATCAGCCTGGAGCACTGGAAGCTCGCCCTCGGCATTCCCTACCAGGCCGCCGACGGCAGCCTCGTGCAGCCCCCCTTCCCGGTGCTGACCTGGCTGTGGAACTCCATCAAGATCGCCACCGCCTCGGCCTTCCTCATCGTCGCCATCTCGACGACCGCCGCCTACGCCTTCGCGCGGCTGAAGTTCAGCTTCAGCAAGCCGGTGCTGAACGGCATGCTGCTGCTGCAGATGTTCCCGCCCGTGCTGGCGCTGGTGGCCATCTTCGCCATCTTCGAAACCATCGGCACCTATGTGCCGGCGCTGGGCGTCGAGACGCATGCGGGCCTGGTGCTGGCCTACCTCGGTGGCATCGCCACGCACGTGTGGACCATCAAGGGCTACTTCGAGACCATCCCGGTCGAGATCGAGGAGAACGCCAAGGTCGACGGCGCCACGCACTGGCAGGCCTTCTCGCGCGTGCTGCTGCCCATGGCCGTGCCCATCCTGATGGTGGTGTTCGTGCTGGCCTTCATCGGCACCATCATCGAGTACCCGGTCGCGTCCATCCTGCTGCGTGAAGAGGGCAATCTCACGCTCGCCGTCGGCTCCAAGTACTTCCTTCACGACCAGCGCTTCCTGTGGGGCGACTTCGCCGCCGCGGCCGTGCTGTCCGGGCTGCCGATCACGGCGGTCTTCCTGCTCGCCCAGCGCTGGATCGTGTCCGGCCTGACCGCGGGCGGCGTCAAAGGCTGATCCTCATGTTCAAGAAACTCGCGCTCTGTGCAGCGCTGCTTCCGTTCGTCCCCTCCACCTTCGCAGCCGAATGCAAGCCAGCCCCGCTGGGCAGCGCCACGCTCTACCTGCGCGGCGGACTGAACAACTGGTCGGCGTCCGACGAACACGCCTTCGAGTACCGCTGCGATGCCTACTTCCTGAACCTCAAGACGCAAGGCATCCAGGAGTTCAAGCTCGCGGACGAGGACTGGTCGCCCGCCCTCACCTTCGGCAATGCCGACGGTCAACCCAGCCGCGCAGGCAGCGGCAACCTCAGGCGCGAATTCAGCGGCGAGCACACGCTGCGCCTGACCTTCGCCGCCGATGGCAGCGCTCGCCTCGATGTCGGCCCCAAGAGCTTCACGCCCACGCCATCCCAGCCCATCACCGACCAGGCCGCACTGACCACACGCTTCGACTCGCGCGACACGCAGTTCAAGGCGCCCTTCGGCGCGCAGCCGGCCGGCAGCGAGTTCAGCTTCACCATCGCCAATGACGTGCCCGGTCTCAAGCGCGCCACGCTGGTGATCGAGCGCCGCCAGATGACCGGCAACCAGGAGCAACTCGCCTACGAGCCCATCGCCCGCATCGCGATGACGCCAAGGCCCCACGGCCAGGGAAGCGGCTTCACGACCCGCCACGCCTTCCCGGCCACGGGCATCTACGGCTACTGGTTCGAGATCGAGACCGACCAGGGCGTCTACGCGCTGCAGAACAACAAGGACAACATCTACTGGACGCGCGAGAAAGGCTCCATGGGCCCCGCCACCGTCGAGCGCCTGCCCGGCAACCTGAATCGCGTGCGCCGCTACCGCCAGACCATTCACGCGCCCGATTTCCAGGTGCCGGCCTGGGCGAAGGACCTCGTCTACTACTACGTCTTCCCCGAGCGCTTCCGCAACGGCGACAAGGCCAACGACCCGCGCCCCGGCGGCGGCCGGCCGCAGGACCGCTACCAGGACCGCGACGTCGAGCGCCATGCGACCTGGAACGAGAAGCCCTTCAAGCCGGGCACGGGCGACGGCTCGGACACGCTGTTCAACAACGATTTCTTCGGCGGCGACCTGCAAGGCCTCATCGCGAAGCTGGACTACATCCAGAGCCTGGGCGCCAACGCGCTGTACCTGACGCCGGTGTTCCGCGCGCCCAGCAACCACAAGTACGACGCGGCCGACTACAAGCAGATCGACCCCGCCTTCGGCACCAACGCCGACTTCGAGCGCCTGTGCGCCGAGGCGGCGAAGCGGGGCATCCGCGTCATCCCCGACACCTCGCTGAACCACGTCGGCGCGGACTCGCCCTACTTCAACCGCTTCAACAACTTCCCCGCGGGCGGCGCCTTCGACGGCGGCAAGATCAACCCGGCGTCGCCCTACGCGAAGTGGTTCAAGTTCAAGCCCGACGAGACCGATCCGAACAAGCAGTTCCAGGGCTGGGTGGGCGTGACCGACCTGCCGGAGCTGGACAAGAACGAGCCGTCCTGGCGCGCCTACGCCTACCGCGACCCCGACTCGGTGACGGCCTACTGGCTGGACCGCGGCGCCGCCGGCTGGCGCATGGACGTGGTGCCCTGGGTGCCCGACGACTTCTGGCGTGAGTGGCGCACCGCCGTGAAGGCGAAGCAGCCCGACGCGCTGACGGTGGCCGAGACCTGGTTCGATGCCAGCAAGTACTTCCTCGGCGACATGTTCGACAGCACGATGAACTACATCTTCCGCAACGCGGTGCTGGACTACGCGGCCGGCAAGTCGGCGAAGCAGATGACCGCCAACCTGGAGCTGCTGCGCGAGGCCTACCCGCAGCAGGCCTTCTCGGCGCTGATGAACCTGTTGTCCACGCACGACCAGCCGCGCGCGCTGCACCACTTCGGCGAGGCGCAAGACCTGGCGCTGGCCAAGCAGCGCCTGCGCCTGGCCGTGTTCTTCCAGATGACCTACCCCGGCTCGCCCACCATCTACTACGGCGACGAGGTGGGTGTCGGCGGCGGCGACGACCCGTTCAACCGCGCGCCCTACCCCTGGGCCGACGAGGGCGGCAAGCCCGACGCGTCTTTGCTGGCCGAGTTCAGGCGCCTCGTGAAGCTGCGCCGCGAGCTGCCGGTGCTGCGCCACGGCACGCTGCTGGCGCCGCTGCACACCGACGACCAGGTGCTGGTGCTGGCCCGACAGGACGGCAGCGCCTGGGCACTGACCGCCACCAACAACGCCCTGCAGCCGCGCACGGTGACCATCACGCTGCCGGCCGCACTGGCCGCCACGGCGCGGCTCAAGAACCCGCTCGACGGATCGACCGCCCGCCCCAAGGCCGGCCGGCTGACGCTGACGCTGAAGCCGCTGTCCGGCCTCGTGCTGACGAACCACTGACCCTCAACCCTCTGGGCCTTGCCGGCCTGCAGGTGTCTGGGCGGGGTTCCGGCGCCATGCACCTCCAGGACGGACGCCGCGGCGAGGCCGGTGCACGACCTGCCCTGCACCCGGGCACCGCGCGCGGAGGGCTTGGCGCCGTCTGACGCATGATTGAGGCTGTTGCCCTCAATCTCGACGTTCGTGCGCCGCCGTCCCCTGCTCACCCTGCCGCTGCTGCCGGCCGCCCGCCCGCTGGCGGCGCAAACGCTGCGGCCCGTGCGGCTGCCACGCCACGTCAGCATGCCCGACCCGCAGCTGCCCTATCTGCGCCGCCTGCTGGAGCTGGCGCTGAACCGCGACGGCGGCAGGGTCGACATCCGCCTGACCGACCTGGAGATGACGCAGGGCCGCACGCTGGTGGAGCTGGCATCGGGCCAGGCGCCGGTAGACGTGATGTGGACCATGACCGACCGCCAGCGCGAGGCCTCGGGCCTGCTGCCGGTGCGCATCCCCATCGACCGTGGCCTGCTGGGCTGGCGGCTGCTGCTGGTGCGCCGCAGCGAGCTGGCGCAGTGGCGCCGCGTGCGCGGCCTGGCCGACCTGCGCGAGCGCCTGGCCGGCCAGGGCCATGACTGGCCCGACACCACCATCCTGCGCGCCAACGGCCTGCAGGTGGGCACCAGCAGCGTCTACGAGGCCTTGTTCCGCATGCTGGCCGCCGGCCGCGTTGACTACTTCCCGCGCTCCATCCTGGAGATCGACGCCGAGCTGGCCGACGGCCGCCATCCGCAGTTGGCCATCGCGCCCGAGCTGATGCTGCACTACCCGGCCGCGGCTTACTTGTTCGTCAGCCCCAGCCGGCCCGAGCTGGCCGCCCGGCTGAAGGCCGGCCTGGAGGCGGCGGTGGCGGACGGCAGCTTCCAGCGCCTGCACCGTGAGCAGTACGGCGCGGTGCTGAAGGCCCACCCGGTGGTGCCGCAGCGCGTGCTGCGCCTGAGCAACCCGCTGCTGCCGCCCGAGACGCCACTGCAGCGCCGCGAGCTGTGGCTACAGCCGGGCGAGACGCTCTGACAGCGGCGGCAGCCGCGTGGCGCCACCCACCAGGCGCTGGTCGTGGCGGTAGTCCTCGTGCGGCCGCACCTGCCAGTCGCGCTGGAAGGCCTGGGCCAGCGCCCGGGCCAGTTCGTCGAAGTGCCAGGCCTCGTCGGCGTTGCTGTCCAGGTGATGCAGTCCCGGCTGTGGCTGCTGCAGCAGCGCCAGCAGCGCAGCGGCGGTATCGGCCATGAAGGAGCAGGCCGGCACCCAGGCGCGGCTGGCGGCCACATGGCCGTCGCGGCGCTGCCAGTCGTCCAGCGCCCTCAGCATGTTGTTGCCAGGCTGGGTCGGGTCGATCTGCCAGCCGATGCGGGCGATGGCCGCCGTCTTGCTGGCGGCCAGGATGGTGTCCTCGCAGCCGATCTTGTAGCGGCCGTAGTCGTCCTTCGCGGTGCGCTCATGGGTCACGTCGTGCGGCCCGTCGGGCTGGTGGTCGAAGACCATGGCGGTGCTCGTGAAGACGAAGCGCTCGCAGCGCGCCGCCAGCAAGGCGGCAAAGCGCGCCGAGCCCATGCCCAGATGGGCGATGGCGTCGGGCCGCACCTGCGCCAGCCAGTCGGCGGACCGGGCCTCGTCGTCGGGATCCACCGCGGCGCGGTCCCAGCCCATGACCTCGTGCCCCGCCGCGCGGGCGGCCTCGGCCAGCCGCGGCGCGAGCGTGCCGTTCAGGCCGGTGATCAGCAGCCTCATTCGATGCGCCAGCCCCAGGCCGGCAGCGTCTCACCCTGGTAGCTCTGCGGCTTGTTCGACAGGTTGACCGCCACGCGCACCACATCGGCGCCCAGCCGGCGCTCGAAGGCCACCACGTCGGCCGGCGCCTCCAGCAGCTGGACCGGCGCGCCGTACTGACCCGCCGCCAACGCCGGGTGCCTGTGCTTCAGCGCGATGAGCCCGCGGTAGAAGTCCGCCTGCGCATAGCCCTTCCACTCGATGGCATCCTTCTCGAAGAAGGCCAGCCGCTTGGCCAGGGCCGACTCCTGGCCGTTGTAGATCAAGGGCATGCCGGGCAGCGTGAAGCTCAGCACCGCCAGTGCCGCATGCGCCGCGCCGTACAGCTCGGCGTCGCTGCCGTGCCAGGAGTTGAAGTCGTGGTTGCTGGTGAAGCGCATGCGGTAGGCATGCGCCGGGTAACCCGCCGGCTGCTTCGCCAGCCAGGCCTTCAGCAGCGGTGCTCCCGCCTCGCCCTTGCCGATCTTCTTGAACACCTGGTCGGCCAGCGTCCAGTCGTAGCTCATGTCGAAGGCGCCGCTGCTGTGCAGCCCGACGGCGTCGGACTCGGCCAGCATGAACATGGGCTTGAGCGCGTCCAGTTCCTTGCGAGCACGCACCCAGAAATCGGTGGGTACCAGGCTGGCAACGTCGCAGCGGAAGCCGTCCACGTCCACCTCGCGCACCCAGAACTTCATCGCATCGACCATCGCGTCGCGCAGGCCCGCGCTCTGGTAGTTCAGGCCGATGACGTCGTCCCAATGCTCCTCGCCGGGCTGGCCTTCGTTGAACGTGACGGCATAGACCTCGCCCTTGACATTCAGCTTGTACCGGTCCTTGTGCGCCGTGGCCCAGGGGTGGTCCCAGGCCGTGTGATTGGCCACCCAGTCGAGGATGACCTTCAGCCCCAGCCGGTGGGCCTCGGCGACCAGAGCCCTGGCGTCGGCCAGCGTGCCGAACTCGGGGTTGATGGCGGTGTAGTCGCTGATGGCGTAGTAGCTGCCCAGCGTGCCCTTGCGGTTCTTGCGGCCGATGGGCTGCCAGGGCATCAGCCACAGGATGTCCACGCCCAGTGCCTGAAGGCGCGGCAGGTCGGCCTGCACGGCGGCCAGCGTGCCGGCGGCCGAGTACTGGCGCACATTGACCTGGTAGAGAACGGCCTGGCGGGTCCAGGGCAGGTGGGGCATGTCGGCGGCGGCAAGGCTCATGGCGGGCAGGATGGTGGCGGCGGCCAGCACCGCGCGGCGGGTGGGGTGGTGGTTCACGGTCGGGGCGCCGCGCAGTGCTCGGCGATGTAGGCTGCGTGGTCGGGCATGAAGGCCACGCACTTGGCGATGACTTCGCGCACGCCTTCCAGATACTCGTGCGTCGCCTGCTCGTCCTGCAGTTCGGCCAGCGGGTGGTGGCGCTGCGGCACGAGGTTCTGGCCTTCCATGACCTGAATCCAGCCCACCTCGGCGAACAACTCGTTGTCGCGCCGCACGACACGGCCGTGGCTGCGGTAGAGGTCCAGCTTCTCCTGCAGGCTGTCCGGCACGCTCATGTGGGCGCAGTCACGCCAGAACGCCGAGTCGTCACGCTGGTTCAGGTGGTAGTGCAGGACGACGAAGTCGCGAATGCGCTCCCAGTGGAAACGGCTGTGGCGGTTGAACTCGGCGACGTCGTTGGCGCTGAAGCCGCGGTCGGGGAAGTAGTCGATCAGCTGCTGGATGGCCTGCTGGATCAGGTGGATGGAGGTGGACTCCAGCGGCTCCAGGAAGCCACCGGCCAGGCCGATGGCGATGACGTTCTGGTTCCAGGCCAGCCGGCGCATGCCGGTCCTGAAGCGGATGGGGCGCGGGTCGGCCAACGGCTTGCCGTCAAGGTTGGCCAGCAGCGTCGCGGCCGCCTCGTCGTCGCTGACGTGGGCGCTGCTGTAGACATGGCCATTGCCGATGCGGTGCTGCAGCGGGATGCGCCACTGCCAGCCGGCGCGGTGGGCGGTGGAGCGGGTGTAAGGGGTCAGTGGCTTGACGGACTCACAGGGCACGGCCATCGCGCGATCGCAGGGCAGCCAGTGCGTCCAGTCCTCGAAGCCGGTCTGCAGCGTCTGCTCGATGAGCAGGCCACGGAAGCCCGAGCAGTCGATGAACAGGTCGCCGGCGATGCGCTCGCCGCTTTCCAGCACGACCGCGTCCACGTGGCCCGCGTGCGCGCCCTCCCCGCGCCGCGTGGCGTGGGTGAGCTTGCCCTCGGTGCGCTGCACGCCACGCTGCTCTGCCAGGCCGCGCAGGTAGCGCGCGTACAGGCTGGCGTCGAAGTGGTAGGCGTAGGCGATCTCCGCCAGCGGCGAGTTGCCGAGGTCGGGGCGCGGCGGCATGAATTTGTTGGCCAGCGCCGCCATGCGGGTGATGCTGTACTGCTCCAGCGGCTGCGCGCGCCCCAGCGCACGCATGCGGTGCCAGTACTGCTCGAACTGCACGGTCCACAGGTCCTGGCCCAGCTTGCCGAAACCGTGCATGTAGCGGTCGCCCAGGCGGCCCCAGTTGACGAACTCGATGCCCAGCTTGAACGTGCCCTGCGTCGCGCGCATGAACTCGTTCTCGGCGATGCCGACCACACGGTTGAAGCGCTGGATCATCGGGATGGTGGCCTCGCCGACGCCGACGGTGCCGATCTCGTCGGACTCGACGACGCGGATGCGGTAGCGCCCGCGCAGCACCGTGGACAGGGCGGCGGCGGTCATCCAGCCGGCGGTGCCGCCGCCGACGATGACGACGTCTTGGATCAGGGACATGGCGGAAGTAAGAGCTGCGAGGCCGCACCATGTTGGCACGGCCACGGCGAAGAAAAAGCCCCTGCCGGATCGCTCCGGCAAGGGCTGTCACGCGAGCATCAGGGCGACGCTCAGAACTTGTAGTTCACGCCCAGCAGATAGGTCTTGCCGTAGCGGGTGTACTGCTTGGTCTGCGTCAGGTCGTTGTTGTAGTACTCGACGTAGGGCTCGTTGCCCACGTTGTTGACCTGGAACAGCACCGACAGGCCCTTGGCCATGCCGCTCTGGAACTCGTAGCCGACCTGCAGGTCGGTGACCTGCTCCTTCTTCACGTACTCGTAGGTGCGGTCCGCGCCGAAGCCAGTCACTTCACCCATGAAGCCGTCGCGGATGCGCGTGCTGACCCGGGCCGAGAAGCCGTGCTTCTCGTAGTAGGCCGTCAGGTTGTAGGTGTTGGGCGACAGACCCGGCAGCGGGCGCGAGTCGCCGGGGCCGAACGGGGCGATCTTGCTGTCCACGTAGGCGTAGCTGGCCTGCACGCCGAAGCCGTCCAGCACATTGGCCACCATGCTCAGCGGCAGCGACACCGCCAGCTCCACGCCCTGCAGCGATCCGCCCGTGCCGTTGGCCTGGGTGGAGTACTCGCCGATGTTGGACGACGGCGTCAGGTTGCCCGGGGGCACCAGCGTGCCGAAGCGGTCCTTGAAGTTGATGTTGAGCTTCTGGCTGTAGATGTAGGTCTTCAGGTCCTTGTAGTAGGCCGCCAGCGACACATAGCCCTTGTTGCCGAAGTAGTACTCGTAGGACAGGTCGACCGCATCGGCCTTCCAGGGCTTGAGCTCGGGGTTGCCGCCATCGCCGGTCCACATGCCGAGGTTGCCGTCGGCGTTCACGCGAGTGTTGTCGACGCTGTAGGCCTGCGTGGCGCGCATGTCGTCCATGCGCGGGCGGGTGATCTGGCGGGCCACGCCGAAACGCAGGTTCTGATTGGCCGCAACGGCCCAGGTCAGGTTCAGGCTGGGCAGCCAGTCGGTGTAGCTGGTGCCGCGCGTGACCGGGGTCTTGGCCAGGCTGGCCGCCTGCACGCTGAAGGCCGTCGAGCTCTGCTTGGCGTTGATGCCCTGCACGCCCAGGTTGCCGCGCAATGGCAGGCCCAGCAGCTCGGTGTCGATGTCGGCCTTGGCGAAGACCGTGGTGATGTCTTCCTTGACCGACCAGTCCTTGTTGATGATGTCCTTGTGGACGTTGCCGCGCAGGTTGTAGAACTGGGCCGCCGCGGCGCGGGCGTCATAGGAGATGAAGTTGCCCAGACCCACGAAGCCCAGGCTGTTCGGCGCGGACAGCATGCCGGCCGGGATGGTGGTCGGCGAGGCCTTCAGGTCCATGAACCACTCGGCCACGATGCGCGACTTCTCGCGCTGCGTGAAGTTCAGGCCGACATCGCCGCCGGTGAAGAAGGCGAAGTCTTGGTTGACGCGGGCCGCCAGGCGGGCCGACTTGATCTCGTCCGCGACCTTGGGCTTCTTGATGTAGCCGGCCTGGCCCCAGCCACCGGAGTCCACCAGCTTGATCAACGCCGGATCGGCGTAGTTCAGGCTGCCCGTGATGCTGGGCAGGCCGCCGCCCACGGGCATGACCACCTTGAAGGTGTCCAGCGCGCCGGAGCCGCCAGGGCCGGTGCCGGCGTACAGCTCCATGATGGACTCTTCGCGGTCGGCCTTGGACCAGCTGACGTCGCCCACCAGCGTCAGCGCGGGGCTGACGATCAGCTTGCTGTTCCAACCGAGTGCGGTGATCTTGTCCTCGCGGTCGTTGACGTCGTGGCGCAGCACGGGCTTCACGCCGATGTAGTCGCCCTTGGTCAGCACGCCGCCGGTGATGGTGTTGCCGTTGGTCTTGCCGCCCTCGACGACCGGGTTGTTCAGGCCTTGGGCGCCCCAGGCCAGGCCGGCCTCGAAGCCGCGCTGCAGCGCGTTGCGCTCATAGGTCGAGTGGTAGACGTCCACCAGCGTCTCGAACTCCTTGGACGGCTTCCACTGCAGCACGCCCATCAGGCCGTTGCGCTCCTGCGAGGCCGACTCGTTGCGCAGCTGCACGCCGCCCGGCACGCGCACGTCGACGTAGTTGGTCCCGTTGAACGTGCCCGTGAAGCTGGGGTAGCCCCAGCTGCGGTAGTAGTTGTTCTGGTTGGGCGAATCCAGGCGCGCATAGCCCAGCGCGATGCCCACGGTGCGATCGGCGAACTGGTCGATGTAGGAGAAGCTGAAGCGGCTGCCCTTGTCGCCGGCAGCGCCGGGGTTCACGCGGCCCAGCGAGTTCTTCTCGCCGCGCAGGTTGACGGCCATGGTGCGGCCGGCGAAGTTCAGCGGGCGCACGGTCTGCAGATCGATGGTGCCGGACAGGCCCTGGCCCACCAGCGCCGCGTCGGGCGTCTTGTAGATGACCACGCCGCTCAGCAGCTCGGAGGGGTATTGGTCGAACTCGGCGGAGCGGTTGTCGCCGGTGCTGACCTGCTCGCGGCCGTTCAGCAGCGTCGTCGCGAACTGACCGGCCAGGCCGCGGATCTGCACTTCCTGCGCACGGCCGTTCACGCGCTGGGCCGTCAGGCCGGGCAGGCGGGCGATGGATTCGGCGATGGACGAGTCGGGCAGCTTGCCGATGTCCTCGGCCGAGATGGCCTCGACGATGGAGTCGTTGTTGCGCTTGACCGAGATCGCCGCCTCGATGCCCTTGCGGATGCCGGTGACGGTGACGGTCTCCAGTTGCTGCGGCGAGGCCTGCTGGGCCGTCGCGGCGGCGGCGGCGATCAGCAGCGTGCAGCCGACGGCGACCGGGCTGATGCGGAAGGACGCCACAGCGTCCGCACCGCGCTTGTCTTGGCTCAGGGTCATGGAATGTCTCCTCTGGTTCATTGGAAAGCGGCGTGGCCCTCGGCATGCGCCCGGGGCAGGTGGCGCACATCTTTGGGGCGAGAACCCAACGTCTCAGGCGGGTTTGTATCAAAACTAGATTTTCATCCACACCTGCGTAAACCCTAGAAGTTGCGAAGAAACGACCTGATTTCGGCGCAATACCAGGGGTAAACCAGGATGGAATCAACATCATCACGACGAGACAGCTTTCTGCAAACCACAAAAAGTAGCCGAGCTGTAGCGCAACTACAAACTCTCGCAGGGGAGCCGATAGCCCAGAAAGGGATCAGAAATGCACGCCCCTCGCGCGGCCCGACGCCGCCCGGACGAAGCGGCATCCGACGCACCGAACAGGCAGGGCAACGCCGACCCGTCGCGCATCGCGCCGACGGGCCGGGTCAGTCATGAGAAAGCTCGGGTGCCGCAGCCGCGGCCCCGAGATGGCGTCAAGCAGGCGGCGGGAAGCCCCGCCGCCGGGCCTCAGGT
>CBFGPX010000007.1:0-46256 GCA_965650725.1 uncultured Comamonadaceae bacterium
TCGAGGCGCAGCGCCTGCGGCTGCTGTGCCACGAGCTGGTCTGGCTGAACCCGCTGCTGCGCTTCGACGCCTTCCAGCCGCGTGCGGCCGGCGTGCGCGCGCTGCTGCCCGAGGTGAGCCTGCACCTGCCCGTGCACGACCTCGCCAGCGTGGATCGGCTGGTCGCGGCCTTGGCGGCGCCGACTCGCTGAGCGGCGGCCGTCCTACAGCGTGGCGGCGCATCGTCCGCTGCGACGCAGGTCCCGCAAATCCTAGATTTGAGTTTCAGCGGTGCGCATCGGGCGCAGCCGCTTCGGACGAAAGGAAACCTGCCATGAAGATCTCGCAAATCGCCTCCCTCGCCCTCGTCGCTGCCATGGCCGCACCGCTGGCGGTTCAGGCTGCAGACAGCAAGCCCGCCGGCACGGCCAAGGTCTGGGTCAAGGACTCGGTCGTGACGACCAAGATCAAGGCCCAGCTGGCCGCCAGCCAGGTCTCGTCGCTGGCGCTGGTGCACGTGGACACCGATGCCGACGGCTGGGTGCAGCTGACCGGCAAGGTCGCCAGCCAGGCCGAGAAGGACCGCGCCGAAGCCATCGCCAAGGCGGTGGAGGGCGTGAAGTCGGTGGACAACCGGCTGACCGTCACCAACAAGTAAGCCCGCGTGGCAATCCGGCGCGCGCCGGTCAGAATGCAGCGATGCAACTGACCGGCCAGCAGCTTCTGCCCCTGTCCCAGGACCGCGCCTGGGCCGCGCTGAACGACATCGCCCTGCTGCAGACCGCGCTGCCCGGCTGCGAGTCCATCACGCCGGCCGGCGAGCAGGCCTTCGACGTGCTGATGGCCGTGTCCATCGGCCCCGTGAAGGCGCGCTTCAAGGGCCGGCTGCAGCTGTCCGACCTGGACCCGCCGCGCGGCTACCGGCTGGGCTTCGAGGGCTCGGGCGGCCCCGCCGGCCACGGCAAAGGCCAGGCCCGGGTGACGCTGGAGGCGCTGTCCGCACACGAGACGCGCCTGAGCTACGACGCCTCGGCCAGCGTGGGCGGCAAGCTCGCGCAGATCGGCTCGCGCCTCGTGGACGCGGCAGCGCACAAGCTGGCGCAGGACTTCTTCGAGCGCTTCGTCGCCGCGCTGCCGGTGGCGCAGCCGCTGGCCGTCGCCGAACCCGCGCCCGCGCCGCGCCGCGGTCTGCTGCAGCGGCTGCTGGCCTGGCTGAAGCGCCACTAAAATTCCGCGCATCCGACCCGACGGGCCTGCGCAGCGCAGGCCCGTTCTTTTTTGCCCGCCATGTCCACGCCCTCCCGCCGCCTGCCGCAGGTCGACGCGCTGAAAGCGCTCGCCGCCCAGGTCATCGTGCTGCACCACCTCGTCAGCTACGGCCCCATCGCCCGCTCGGCCCACTCCGCGCTGCCCGAACTCGGCGAGCTGCTGCACGACTACGGCCGCATGGCGGTGCAGGTCTTCCTGGTCGTGGGCGGCTACCTCAGCGCGCGCGGCCTGTCGCCGCGCGGCGGCACGCTGCAGGCCGGTGTGCCGGCGCTGCTGTGGCGGCGCTATCTGCGCCTGGTGCTGCCCTTCCTGGCCGCGCTGGCGCTGACGCTGGGCGTCGGCGCGCTGGTCGCCCCTTTCTGGCCCGAACTGGCGCCCGCTGACGTGGGACCGGGCCAGCTGATGGCCCATGCGCTGCTGCTGCACGACGTGCTGGACTACGAGGCACTGACCGTCGGCGCCTGGTACGTGGCCATCGACCTGCAACTGTTCGCGCTGCTCGTGGGCCTGCTGTGGCTGGCGCGGCGCGGCCCGCGGCATCCAGCCCGTCCGCTGGTCGGGCCACTGCTGGTGGCCGGCGTGGCGCTGGGCTCGGCCTTCGCCTTCAACCTCGACCCGGCGCTGGACGACTGGGCGCCCTACTTCTTCGCCGCCTACGGCCTGGGCGCGCTGGTGCACTGGCTGGGCGGCTGGCGCCACGGCCGCACGGGCCTGGCGCTGCTGGCGCTGGCCATGACCGTGGCGCTGTGGCTGGACTGGCGCGACCGCCTGGCGCTGGCGCTGGCCACCGCGCTGTGGCTGGCCTGGGCGCAGTCGCGCCAGGCCGCGGGCCATGCGCCGCTGCCGGCCCGCTGGGCCGACCGGCTGGCGGCCTGGGCCACGCCGTCGTATGCCCTGTTCCTCGTGCACTTCCCGGTGCTGCTGCTGACCAATGCGCTGCTGGCCCAGTGGCCGGAGGCGCCACCGGCGGCCGGCGTGGCGGCGCTGCTGGCGACCTGGGCGCTGGCCAACCGGCTGGCGCGGCCCTTCCACCGCCGGGTGGAGCTGCCGGCCGCGCGCTGGGACCCGCTGGCCCGCCTGCCGCACCCGCGCGCGGCCCGGGCCGGCGCATGACGCAGCCTGGCTTCGCGCATCGCGAGCCCCTGAAAACCTGGGGCAGCCGCGCCCGGGTCGCGTGCTAATGTCGCGCGCGGCTGCCCGCCGAGACGGCACGACGGCAAGCCGTCCCTTCATGGCATCCGCAACCCCCGACACCAGCCTGACGAACGACGCGCTGCAGCGCATGGCCGCGCGCACGCTGATCTGGATCGTCGTCGTCGTGGGCGCGCTGGCCGCCACCATAGGCGCGGCCGAAACCGTGCTGGGCCTGCGCGCGCTGTGGGGCAGCCAGCGGCTGCTGATCGGGCTGGCCCTGCTGGGCCTGGGTGCGGCGGCGGTGGCGCTGCTGCGCGCCGGCCGACCGCGGCTGGCCACCACGCTGGTGCTGGGCGGCACGATGGTCGCGCTGGTGGTCCACGCGCTGCAGATCGGCCTGGGCGTGCACACCCTCATCCTGGCGGCCGGCGCGCTGCTGATCGCGCTGGCCGGCGGCGTGGCCGGCAACCGGGCGGCCTTCGCGCTGGCCTTCATCTACCTGGCCGCCGTCGCCGGCCTGGCGGCGGCCGAACACCAGGGCCTGTTGCCCGGCATGAACCAGCCGGTGCTGCCCCGGCTGGCCGACCGGCTGGTGGCCCACCTGCTGATCGCGGTCAGCGGCCTGGCCTCGGCACTGCTGCTGAACCGCATCCTGGGCGCGGCGCTGTCGCGCGCGATCAGCGAGGGCGCGCGGCTGAACCGGCTGGTGCAGGCCTCGCACAACTGGGCCTGGGAGGCCGACGCGCGCTTCCGCGTCACCTCGCTGTCCGACGAGTTCGAGGCGCTGAGCGGCCACAAGCGCGAGGACTTCCTGCGCCTGGGCGAGCCCGGAGGCGCCCGGCTGGTGCGCGACGCCGACTACCTGGCGCTGCTGGAGGACATCCGCGCGCTGCGCCCCTACCGCGACCGCATCAACGGCTTCGAGACCCCCGACCGCCGCACGCTGTGGACGCTGAGTTCCGGCGAACCGGTGTTCGACGCGGCGGGCCAGCACATCGGCTGGCGCGGCGTCAGCCACAACATCACCGGCGAGCGCCTGGCGCTGCAGCAGCACCAGCGCACCGCCGGCCTGCTGGACCGGCTGCTGCGCGCCAGCCCCGACGCCATCTGCGTGGCCCGCATCACCGACGGCGGCATCGCCTTCGTCAACACGGGTTTCTGCGCCCTGGTGGGCCGCGGCCGCGACGAGCTGCTGGGCCACAACGCGCGCCAGCTGGGCCTGTGGAGCGACGACGGCGAACCCCAGCGCCTGTCCGCCGCGCTGAACGAGCACGGCATCGTGCGCGACTTCCGCACCGCCATCCTCGTCAACGGCGACTGGCGCGACCTGCAGCTGTCGGCCACGCGGCTGGACTGGGACGGCGAGCCCGCCACGATGATGATCGCGCGCGACATCACCGAGCGCGAACGCGAGCGCATCGAGGCCGACGCCATCCTGGACCACGCCAGCGTCGGCATCGGCCTGACGCACGGCGAGCGCTTCGAGCGCGTGAACCGCCACTGGCAGGACATCTTCGGCGGCATCGAACCGCGCCTGGCCGACCGCAGCGCCGCGCTGCCCGCGCTGCAGGACATCGCCGATGCCGCCCAGGCCTTCGAGCGCGACTGCATCCGCGCCGATGGCCGGCTCATCACCGTGCAGTTCAACGCCCGCGGCCTGCCGGCCACCGTGGCCGGCCGCCACGACGACGACCACCCCACGCTGTGGGTGGCCGAGGACGTCACCGAGCAGCGCCGCCAGGAGCGCGAGCTGAAGGCCGCCAAGCAGCAGGCCGAGACCGCCAGCCACGCCAAGAGCGCCTTCCTGGCCACCATGAGCCACGAGATCCGCACGCCGCTGAACGGCGTGCTGGGCCTGGCGCGGCTGCTGCAGCAGGGCGGCCCCGACGACCCGCACCGCGACAAATACCTGGCCCACCTCGTCGGCGCGGCCGAGTCGCTGAACGAGATCGTGTCCAACGTGCTGGACCTGTCCAAGATCGAGGCCGGCCACCTGGAGCTGGAGCAGATCGAGTTCGACCTGCACGCGCTGGTGCAGGCCAGCTTCGAGGGTTGCGCGGCGCTGGGCCGCGAGCGCGGGCTGGACATGCGGCTGGACCTGGCGCCCGACCTTCCGCGCCTGGTGGTGGGCGACTCGGTGCGGGTGCGCCAGATCCTGGCCAACTTCCTCGTCAACGCGCTGAAGTTCACCGAGCGCGGCCACATCCGCGTCAGCGTCACCGTGCCCGGCCCCGACCGCGTGCGCTTCGCCGTGCAGGACAGCGGCATCGGCGTGCCACCCGAGCTGCAGCCGCGGCTGTTCCGGCCGTTCGCGCAGGCCGACGACTCCACGACGCGGCGCTTCGGCGGCACCGGCCTGGGCCTGTCCATCTGCCGCGAGCTGGCCGCGCGCATGGACGGCAGCGTGGGCGTGGACAGCGACGGCCACAGCGGCTCCACCTTCTGGGCCAACCTGCGCCTGCCGCGCTCGCTGACCGTGGACGACACCGCCACGCGGCGCCGCATCCCCATCCCGCAGCGCCACCCGCTGGCGGGTCAGCGCCTGCTGGTGGCCGAGGACAACCCGGTCAACCGGCTCATCATCGGCGCGCTGCTGCAGCGCCTGGGCGCCGAGGTGGTGGAGGCCGAGGACGGCGAGCAGGCCGTTCGCCTCGCCCGCGAGCAGGCGCAGCGCCTGGACGCCGTGCTGATGGACTTGCACATGCCCAAGATCGACGGTCTGAAGGCCACGCAGCTGCTGCGCGCCGACCCGGCGACCGCCGGCCTGCCCATCCACGCCTTCACCGCCGCCGTGCTGGATCAGGAACGCCAGGCCGCCATGGCCGCCGGCATGAACGGCTTCATCGCCAAGCCGGTGGCCGAGGCCGAGGTGCTGCGCGTCTTGGGGAGGTCTTGAGGCCCCTCGTCCAAGGCGTACCTTGGCCGGTCCCCCGAGGGGACCGGCTGGGCTCGCCCGCGTTAAGCGCGGCGAGACCGGACGAGGGGCTCACTGCTCATGCGCTTCGCGTTGGCGATTCATGTCCGCCAGCGTTTTGCCGGGCTCGTCGCGGAAGGTCTCGTCCAGCGCCAGCAGCGTCTCGATGCGATCCACGCGGAAGCTGCGGAAATCGTCGCGCAGTTCGCACCAGGCCGACAGCGTCCACACCGGCCCCCAGAACAGACAGGCCAGCGGGCGCACGACGCGCTCGCTCCTGACCCCGCCCAGGTCCAGGTAGCCCATCTTCAGCTTGCGCCGCGCCTCGGTGGCCTCGCGCAGCGCGGTCAGGTGGGCGCTGGTGGCCGGGTCCAGCGCCGGCAGCGGCGCGTACAGCGCCAGGCTCTCGGCGGCCGCGCGGGCGTCCAGCGGCAGCACGGCCAGAATCTTGGACAGCGCGTTCTCGGCCTGGCGGGCCAGCGCCGCGTCCAGCCGCGACTCGGCCATGCGCACCGTCGCGACCAGGGCCTGCGCCTCCTGCTTGCTGAACATCAGCGGCGGCAGGTCGAAGCCCACCCGCATGCGGTAGCCCACGCCGGCCTCACCCTCGATGGGCACGCCCTGCTGGGCCAGCGCGGCGATGTCGCGGTAGACGGTGCGCATGGACACCTCCAGCCGCTGGGCCAGGTAGTCGGCCGTCGTGAGGCGGCGGCCGCGGATGAGCTGGACGATCTGGAAAAGGCGGTCGGCGCGGCGCATGGGCAAGCACTGTAGGGCAGCGGGCATGACCCTTGCGGAAGGCATGGGTCACCGACAACGAGGTCGAACACGATCATGGCCATCTACGCCTCCTCACACTCCCGCGGCACCCAGCGGGTCGATGTGGTCACGCTGGGCAGCATCAGCGTCCCGCAGCCCGCGTTCACGCCCGGCCAGCTGTTCGTGGCACAGGCCACGCGCCCCAAGCAAGGGCGGCGTCAGCCCATCGCCGTGCACAGCTCCACCAGCGTGCCGTCCGGGCAGCGCACATAGGCCACCACCTGACCCCAGGGCTTGGTGACGGGCGCGGCCAGCGGCGTCGCGCCGACGGCCACGGCCTTGTCGAAGGCGGCCTGCACGTCGTCCACCGTGAAGCCGATCTCCATGCCCAGCGGCCTCGCGCTGGTGTCGGCGGCCACGTAGTCGTGCTGCACGCTGTCGCGCGCGGTCGCATGGTCCACGAACGCGAGCTTCACGCCGCCGGCGCCGGTCTCGACCTCGCCGTAGGCGCCGCTCTCGTGCAGGAAGCGGCGCGGCAGGCCGAAGGCCATGTCGAAGAAGTCCAGCGAGGCGGCGACGTCGGCCACGTAGACCAGGGTGTAGGCGAAGTTCATGCGGCGATCTCAAAGGGGGTGAAGGCCTGCATGCTCGCCGGGCCGCCTGTCACCGTCTGTCAGCAGCGCTGGCAGACAATGGCGGGCTGATGCAAGCCTTCCTCATCGCCACCGGTCTGGTGGCCCTCGCCGAGATCGGCGACAAGACCCAGCTCCTCGCCTTCATGCTCGCGGCCCGCTTCAAGCGGCCCTGGCCCATCGTGCTGGGCATCTTCGTGGCCACCGTGGTCAACCATGCCGCGGCCGGCGCCATCGGCAGCTGGCTGACCGGCGTCATCGGTCCCACCGTGCTGCGCTGGATCCTGGGCCTGTCCTTCATCGCGATGGCGGGCTGGATGCTGATCCCCGACAAGCTGGACGAGGACGACACCCCCAAGCCCGGCCACGGCGTGTTCGTGACGACGGTGATCGCGTTCTTCCTGGCCGAGATGGGCGACAAGACGCAGATCGCCACCGTCGCGCTGGCCGCGCGCTTCCCGGCCGATTTCATCGGCGTGGTGATGGGCACCACGGCCGGCATGATGGTCGCCAACGTGCCCGCCGTGCTGGTGGGCGACAAGCTGGCGCACAAGCTGCCGGTGAAGCTGGTGCACCGCGTGGCAGCGGTCATCTTTGCGGTGCTGGGGGTGATGACGCTGGTGGCGGGCGGCGCGCTGCTGGGCTGAACTCGGCTCCGTAGCTGGGGCGAGCTGGCAAACCCCAACATTCAATGGCTCGGCCTATGTTGGGGTTGTCACCCCAAGCTACCGGGCTTCACCTCGCGTCGGTTGGCTCGGCGCAGGCTGATGATTCTTCGCGTCTCGCCACGATCTACTAACACCACGCAGTACCGGATTCCGGTGTCAGGCGCCAACACGATCATGCGCCGCTCGCCGTATTCGTACCGTTCATCAACCCACACCAGTGATGCGCCCCAGTCGAGTCCGGCGGCCAATGCCGGCTAAGTGCTGGCCGCCTTGCATTCTTGCCATGTTCTGTAGACGCGCCCGTTTTTTGGGGAGATGAACGCGTAGTCGGCCGGCTGACCTGGCGTAGCCCTAGCAGTTGCTTCACCTTCCGCAACGATGATGCACCCGTGCATCGGGCCGAATCGCGCAAAGTAGTCTCCCTTTATGTTGGACCGAAGGAAGGAAATCCCGGTTTCCAACTCACCTGCTGCAGTGATCGAGATCTCAAGGTCCCTGCCAACAACGTAGCGGCACAGGAGAGATCCTCGGGAGTTCTGCTTGCAGGATGACCCGCGAACGGCAAGGTCGAATGCTGGCCCAGCAGCTGCAATGGCAGGAAAAAACACCCATGCGGCAAGCGCGAGCGACCAAGTGCAATGCGACAAGACATTCATTTTCATGGCACTGTGTTCGAGCGTTACTTAGCTGAGCAGCCACTAGATTCCGGGCGGAGGCAGCGCACCGTAACAAGCCTGCCGCCAAAGCTCAAGTGTCATCCTGGCTTTCGCCAAACGCACTTGCTAGGCCGAGCGCGGCCGGTCCACCCTCACTCCGCCAGCACCTGCCTCACCGCCCTGCCCCACTGCGCCAGCCTCGCCCCCGCCTCGTCCCGCGACATGCGCGGCTCGAAGGCGCGGTCCAGCTGCCAGATGGCGCCGACTTCGTCGGGCGACGCATAGACGCCCACCCCAATGCCGGCCAGCAGCGCCGCCCCCAGCGCCGTCGTCTCGATGACCTGGGGCCGCAGCACCGGGATGCCCAGCAGGTCGGCCTGGAACTGCATCAACAGATCGTTGGCGCTGGCGCCGCCGTCCACGCGCAGCTCGGTCAGCGCGGCGCCGTCGTTCTGCATGGCCTGCAGCAGCTCGGCGCTCTGGAAGGCGATGCTCTCCACGGCCGCGCGGGCGATGTGGCCGCGGCCACTGCCGCGGGTCAGGCCCACGAGGGCGCCGCGCGCGTCGGCCCGCCAGTGCGGTGCGCCCAGGCCGGCAAAGGCCGGCACCAGCATCACGCCGCCGCTGTCGGGCACGCTCTCGGCCAGTGCCTGCACCTCGGCGCTGGAGCGGATGATCCCCAGGCCATCGCGCAGCCACTGCACCACCGCGCCGCCGACAAAGACGCTGCCTTCCAGCGCGAACTGGGCCGAGGCGCCCACCTGCGCCGCGCGCGTGGTCAGCAGGCCGTGGGCCGAGGCGCGCGCCTGCGCGCCGGTGTGCGTCAGCAGAAAGCAGCCCGTGCCATAGGTGTTCTTGGCCTGGCCGGGCTGCAGCGCCGCCTGGCCGAACAGCGCGGCCTGCTGGTCGCCCGCGATGCCGGCGATGGGCACGCCGAACTCGGCCGCCTGGCCGAACACACCCGCCGACGGCCGCACCTCGGGCAGCAGCGCGCGCGGGACGCCGAACAACGCCAGCAGCTCGTCGCTCCAGTCGCCGCGGTGGATGTCGAACAACAGCGTGCGCGACGCGTTGCTGACGTCGGTGGCGTGGACCGCGCCGCCGGTCAGCCGCCACAGCAGCCAGCTGTCCACGGTGCCGAAGGCCAGTTCGCCGCGCTCTGCGCGTTCGCGGGCGCCGGGCACATGCTCCAGCAGCCAGCGCAGCTTGGTGGCCGAGAAATACGGGTCCAGCACCAGGCCGGTCAGCGCTCGCACGCGCGGCTCCAGGCCTTGCTGCTTCAGCTGCTCGCAGAAGCCGGCGGTGCGGCGGTCCTGCCAGACCAGCGCCCGGTGCAGCGGCTCACCCGTCTTGCGGTCCCACAGCACGGTGGTCTCGCGCTGGTTGGTGATGCCGATGGCGGCGGGCTTCACCCCCGCCTTGGCGACGGCCTCGCGGGCGCAGGCGAGCTGGCCGGCCCAGATCTCGTCGGCGTCGTGCTCCACCCAGCCGGGCTGCGGGAAGTGCTGCGTCAGCTCGCGCTGCGCGACGGCCAGCAGGCGGCCATCGCGGCCGAAGACCATCGCGCGCGAGCTGGAGGTGCCCTGGTCCAGCGCCAGCAGTGCTTGCATCGCTTGTCCCTTAGAGTGAGTGCATGGCTGACGATTTTGACGTCGTGGTGGTGGGCGGTGGCATCAACGGCGCGGGGCTGGCCCGCGACCTGGCCGGCCGCGGCTGGCGCGTGCTGCTGGCTGAAGCGCAAGACCTGGCCCGACACACATCGTCGTCGTCCACCAAGCTGATCCACGGCGGGCTGCGCTACCTGGAGACCTACGAGTTCTCGCTTGTCGCCAAGGCCTTGCAGGAGCGCGAGGTGTTGCTGAAGAGCGCGCCGCACCTGATCCAGCCGCTGCGCTTCGTGCTGCCGCATGCGCCGCACCTGCGGCCGGCCTGGATGATCCGCGTGGGCCTGTTCCTGTACGACCATCTCGCGCGGCGCGAGCTGCTGCCGGGCTCGCGCGGGCTCAAGCTCGCGGGCAGCGTCTACGGCGAGCCGCTGCGCCCCGAGTTCACGCGCGGCTTCGTCTACTCGGACGGCTGGGTGGACGACGCCCGGCTGGTGGTGGCCAACGCGCAGGACGCATGCGCCCGTGGCGCCGAGGTGCTGACGCGCTGCGCCGTCACGCGGGCGGTGCGTGGCGCAGACGCGTGGCAGCTCACGCTCGCCAACGGCCGCGCGCTGCGCAGCCGCGCCCTCGTCAACGCGGCGGGGCCGTGGGCCGAGGCCTTTCTGCGCGGCCAGGGCCTGCCCGCGCGCGGGCTGCGGCTGGTGAAGGGCAGCCACATCGTCGTGGACCAGCGCTTCACGCACGACCACGCCTACATCTTCCAGAACCCCGACGGCCGCATCATCTTCGCCATCCCCTTCCAGGGTCGCTTCACGCTGATCGGCACGACCGACGTGGAGCTGCCCGAGCACGAGGCGCCGCCCGCGCAGGCGCAGATAGCGGCCGACGAGATCGCCTACCTGTGCGAGCAGGCCAGCCGCTACCTCGCGCGGCCCGTGGCGCCGGCCGACGTGCTGTGGACCTATGCCGGCGTGCGCCCGCTGCTGGACGAGGGTGGCTCGGCCTCGTCGGTGACGCGCGACTATCTGTTGGAGACCGACGCGGCCGGCGGCGCGCCGCTGCTGAACGTCTGGGGCGGCAAGCTGACCACCTACCGCAAGCTGGCCGAGGACGGCGCCACGCAGCTGGGCCGCCTGCTGGGCGACGAGCGCCGCCCCTGGACCGCGCGTGCGCAGCTGCCGGGCGGCGACCTGGGCGCGCACGGCGTGGACATCGCCGGCTTCACCGCCACGCTGCAGGCCCGCCATGCCGACCGCCCGCCGGCCCTGGTCGCCCGTCTGGCGCGCGCCTACGGCAGCACCGCCGCCGAGCTGCTGGCCGCGCCGCCGGGCGCCGAGGTCGCGCCGGGTCTGTTCGACAGCGAGCTGCGCCACCTGGTGGACCACGAATGGGCCCGCAGCGCCGACGACGTGCTGTGGCGGCGCAGCAAGCTGGGTCTGCACTTCACGCCCGCGCAGCGCGAGGCCGTCGCGGCCTGGTTCGGCACCCGCTGACGGCGCTGCGGCATGATGCCGCCCCATGTTGTCCGGTGTGCTGTTCGCCCTCGCGGCGGGATTGATGTGGGGCCTGGTGTTCGTCGCGCCGGTCATGCTGCCGGGCTGTCCGCCGGCCTTGCTGACCGTGGGCCGCTACCTGGCCTTCGGCCTGCTCGCGCTGCCGCTGGCGCTGATGGACCGCCGCGCACTGCGCGAGCTGCAACCCGCCGACTGGTGGGAGGCCGTCAAGCTCAGCGCGATCGGCAACTTCCTGTACTACCTGACGCTGTCGGCCGCCATCCAGCGCGCCGGCGCGCCGCTGCCGACGATGATCATCGGCACGCTGCCGGTGGTCATCGCGATCTGCGCCAACCACCGCAACCGCGTGCGCGACGGCCACCTGCCGTGGGCGAAGCTGGCGCCGTCGCTGGCGCTGATCGCTGCCGGCCTGGCGCTGGTGAACCGCGACGAGCTGGCCCACCTGCAGGCCGGCTCCGGCGATCTGCGACGTTATGCAGAGGGTGCGCTGCTGGCCATCGCCGCGCTGGCCTGCTGGACCTGGTATCCCATCCGCAACGCGGACTGGCTGCGCGCCCACACCGACCGGTCGCCGCGCGCCTGGGCCACGGCGCAGGGACTGGTGACCGGACCGATGGCGCTGGCCGGCCTGCTGGCTGTCGGCGCCGTGCACCTGGCCGTGCCCGGCACGCTGGCGCCCGCCGACTACGACTTCCCCCTCGGTGACCGGCCGCTGGCCTTCATCGGCCTGATGCTGGCCATCGGCCTGCTCTCTTCATGGATGGGCACGCTGTGCTGGAACGAGGCCAGCCAGCGGCTGCCGACCTCGCTGTCGGGCCAGTTGATCGTCTTCGAGACGCTGGCCGCGCTGGCCTATGCGTTCACCTGGAACCAGCGCATGCCGCCGCCGGCGACCTTGGCCGGCATTGCGCTGCTGATGGCGGGCGTGGTGTGGGCGCTGCGCATCAGGCCCGTGAAGCACGCGGGCTGACGCCGCCCCGGTTCAGACCTCGAACACGCGCCGGCCGTCGAAGCCATCCGCCTCGCCGCGCTTGCTGTGCCCGCGCGCGTTGCTGACGACGCGGGTGTCGCCCACGCGGTAGTCGTGCCGGCAATGCAGGTGGCCGTGCAGCCACAGCTGCGCGCCCGGCAGCAGGTCTTCGTCGTTGTTGCAGAAGCTGGCCGTGCCGGGCTGGCGGCCATAGCGCGGGTCGGCGCTCTTCAGGCTGGGCGCGAAGTGCGTGATGACGACCGTGGCGTCCCAGTCGCCCGTGCGCTGCAGCTCGCCGGCCAGCCACGCGCGCTGCTCCTGCCCCAGCTTGCGCACGGCGTCCACGCCGAAGGGCTCGCCGAAGCGGGTGGACTGCATGACGTTCTGGAAGTAGCCCCCCGCGCGCATCGCGCGCTCGCGGCCGGACGGGCCGAAGGCATCGAAGTCGCACCAGCGCGTGCTGCCGACGAAGCGCACGCGCCGGCCCAGCGCGTCGGCCAGCAGGACGGCCTCGTCGTCCAGCATGCGCAGGCCCAGGGCCGTCACATGCGTCCGCAGCGCCTCGCGCGCCTCGTCCACGTCCCGGCGGTCGAACTCGTGGTTGCCGGGCACGAACAGCACCGGCACCGGCCAGCCGCGGAACAGCTCGAAGCTGCGCCAGGTGGTGTCGATGTCGCCGGCGAGGACCAGCACTTCAGCGCCCGGCGCGGGCACCGGCTGGTACGACTCCGTTTCGAGATGCAGGTCCGACAGGAGCTGCAGCCGCATCAGTTGCTGCCGTGGCAGACCTTGTACTTGCGCCCGGAGCCGCAGGGGCAGGGATCGTTGCGCCCCACCTTGGGCGTGTCGCGGCGGATGGTGTCCACGCGGTAGCGCTCTTCTTCCGTCAGGTCGGCCAGGTCGGCCACCGTGACGACCATCTCCTCGATGGCGTCGTCCAGGTCCTTCAGCGGATGCTCGCGGTTCAGCGTGGCTACGACTTCCTTCTCCTCCGGCGTCTCGGCCGGCAGGTGGCGGTACAGGCGCGCCATCGCGGCGGCCACGTCGTCGTTGGGCAGCTCGGCCAGCTCGGGGAAGCACAGCGCCGCATGCTGGAAGCCGGCGACCCAGGGCATCAGCGCCCGCGAGATCGGGCCCAGCGCGTCGTAGCTGTCGCGCGCGGCACGGTCCTCGTCGGTGGCGTCCTCGGGCAGCGGCTCGGGTTCGGACTCCTCGTCGACGTCCAGCACGACGGGGTCGAACCAGTTGTCTTCGACCAGTCCGCGGTTCAGCGCGGCGTGGCGGCGCTGCACCAGCTCGGTGATGCGGTCCAGCCAGGCGGCGTCGACCGAGTCGGGCAGCACGCCACCGTCGTAGTCGAAGATGTTGGGCAGCCACTCGTCGAGGTCGATGAGGCGGGGCTGCACGATGACGCCGCACAGGTAGCCGTCCAGCATGGAGGCATCCAGCGGCTGCAGCGGCTCGGGCGTTTGGGCGAGGAGTTCGTCGAGTTCGGCGAACTCGGCGTCGGTCAGGTCTTGGGTGCTCATGGCGGGATTGTCCTCGTCAGACCGTCTTCTGCTCCAGCACGAAATTCGCGCCGTCGTACTGGCCCAGCTTCTCCACCAGCAGCGGCAGGCATTCGGCCAGCTCGTCGTGCAGCGTGAACGGCGGGTTCACGACCAGCATGCCGCTGCCCATCATGCCGAAGCCGCGCTCGTCGGCCTGAGCCACGGTGAGCCGTGCATGCAGCCAGCCCTTCTTGGCCATGGCGTCGGCGCTGGCCTTCAGGCGCGGCAGCATCTGGGTGGACTCCAGCAGCTGCAGCTGCGGGTACCAGATCATGACGACCGTGTCGGGCGCGCGCTCCAGCGCCTCGCGCAGCGCGGCCAGCACCTTGGCGTAGTCGGTCTTGATCTCGTAGGACGGGTCCATCAGCAGCGCCGCACGGCGCGTGGGCGACGGCAGCTCGGCCTTGATGGCACTGAAGCCGTCGCGGTCGCTGACCTGGGTATTGGGGCGGCTCTCCAGGTAGCTGGTGAGGATGCGGTGGTCGGTCGAGTGCAGCTCGTAGACGCGCAGCCGGTCGGTCTCGCGCAGCAGGAAGTTGGCGATGGCCGGCGAGCCGGGGTACTGGCGCAGCTGGCCGTCGGGGTTGAAGGCGCGCACCAGGCTCATGTAGTCGGCCAGCGGGGCGGGCAGGTCCTTGCGGTCGTAGAGCTTGGCGACGCCGTCGGAGTACTCCGCCTTCTTCTGTGCGTAGCGGCCCTCGACGGAGTAGCCGCCGGCGCCGGCGTGGGTGTCGATGAGCGTGTAGGGCTTGTCCTTTTCGCCCATGTAGCGCAGCACGCGGGTCAGCACCAGGTGCTTGAGGACGTCGGCATGGTTGCCGGCATGGAAGGCGTGGCGGTAGGCGAGCATGGGGCGATTGTCGCTAACACAGCTCCCATCAACCCCGCCGGGACAGGGAAAGCGGGCCGCGACTAGCCTTGCGACCTTCGCTTTCGTCTCCATTTCCCCGTCATGCCCACTCTGTTCGACCCCGTCCGCTTCGGCGACATCCAGCTGTCCAACCGCATCGTCATGGCGCCGCTGACGCGCAACCGCTCGCCGCGCCAGACGCCCCACGCGCTGACCGTCGAGTACTACCGCCAGCGCGCCAGCGCCGGCCTGCTGATCACCGAGGCGGCGCAGATCCGCCCCGACGGCCAGGGCTATTTCGACACGCCCGGCATCCACTCGCCCGAGCAGATCGCCGCCTGGAAGCAGGTGACGGACGCCGTGCACGCCGAGGGCGGCCGCATCGTCATCCAGCTGTGGCACGTGGGCCGCATCTCGGTGAACCGCCTGCAGCCGGGCGGGCAGGCGCCGGTGTCGTCCACGAACCGCGCGGCCAAGACCCGCACCTACGCCGCCCACGGCGAGCTGGTGCCGACCGACACGCCGCGCGCGCTGCGCACCGACGAGATTCCGCAGCTGATCGCCGACTACGTGCAGGCCGCGAAGAACGCCATCGCGGCCGGCTTCGACGGCGTGGAGGTGCACGGCGCCAACGGCTATCTGCTGGAGCAGTTCCTGCGCGACAGCGCCAACGACCGCACGGACCAGTACGGCGGCCCCATCGAGAACCGCGCACGGCTGCTGGTCGAGGTGATGACGGCAATCGCCGGCGCCATCGGCGCGGGCCGCACGGCGCTGCGCCTGTCCCCGGTCACGCCGGCCAACGACATCGGCCAGGACAGCGACCCGCAGGCCCTGTTCAACCATGTGGCCGACCGGCTGGCGCCGCTGGGGCTGGCCTTCCTGGAGGTCGTCGAGGGCGCCACCGGCGGCCCGCGCGACAACGCGCCCTTCGACTACCAGGAACTGCGCCGCCGCTTCCAGGGCCCCTACATCGCCAACAACGGCTACGACCGCGCGCTGGCGCTGGACGCCGTTGCCGGCGGCCGCGCCGACGCGGTCGCCATCGGCCGGCCGTTCATCAGCAACCCGGACCTGGTGGAGCGCATCCGCGCCGACCTGCCCTGGGCCACGCCGCAGAAGGAGAGCTTCTACGGTGGCGGCGCCGAGGGCTACACGGACTACCCGACGGTCCGCGCGGCCTGATCCACCGGCGCGCCGCCTGCGTCGTCGTTGCGCAGGCAGCCCAGGCCCTGCAGCGTGTGCCGCAGCGCCTGCAGCGCGGGCGTGCGCGGCTCGGCCCCGAGCAGCTCGACCAAGCGCGTGTTGTCGATGCGCACCGCGTGGCGCCAGTACGGCGCGATCTCGACGGCCTCGCGGGCGAAGCCGCTGAAGGGCGCGGCCAGGCGCAGCGCCCACCAGGGAAAGCGCCACTGCGGCAGGCGCTCGCGGCCCACGGCACGGGCCAGCAGCGCCGGCAGGCTGCGCCCGTCGGCGTCCCACAGGCCCTCGAAGCCGACGCGCTCGAAGGCCCGCAGGCCGGGATGCTCGGCCAGGCGCACCATGGCCTCGGCCAGGTCCGGCAGATAGGCCCAGCCATGGCCCGTGTGCGGCGCCAGGTTCGTCAGGCGCCGCAGCGGCCGGCCCGGCTTCACCATCGCCTGCCCGAACCAGCTGGAGTGCAGCCGGGGGCCGAAGTAGTCGCCCGCCCGGACGATGAGCACGCGCACCTCGGGCGCGGCCGCCTGCAGGCGGCGCTCCAGCTCCACGCGGATGCGGCCCTTGGCGGCGCTCGGCCGCTGCGGGCTGTCCTCGTGGACGACGGGCGTGGCGGCCGGGTCGAAGTTGTAGATGGTGCCGGGCAGCAGGATGCGCGCACCGCTGGCCCGCGCGGCGGCGATGCTGTTGTCGATCATCGGCAGCACCAGCCGGTCCCAGTGCCGGTAGCCGGGCGGGCTGACGGCGTGGACGATGAGCTGCACGCCGGCCGCGGCCTCCACCACATCGCGCTGCACCATGGCGTCGCCGATGCGCCATTCGATGCGGCCGGTCGGCGCCCGGGCCGGGTCGCGCGCCAGGCCGCGGACCCGCCAGCCGCGGGCCAGCAGGGCTTGGGCGACGGCGCCGCCGACGCTGCCGCCCGCGCCCAGCACGAGGGCCGTCCTGGACGGGGAAATGGTTTCGAGGGGGTGGGTCGTCATCGCGGGCTCCTGGTGAAGTGCCGTCATCGTCGGCGCCGCCAGGCTCGTTGACAATTGACGATCACTTTCCAACCGCTGGAAGATTTTTGATGAGCACTCCCTCCTGGGACGACCAACGCGTGTTCCTCGCGGTGCTGGAGGGCGGCAGCCTGTCGGCCGCGGCGCGCGCGCTGGGCGTGGCGCAGCCCACCGTGCGCGCGCGGCTTGAGGCGCTGGAGCAGGCGCTGGGCGCGGCCCTCTTCACCCGCTCGCCCCAGGGGCTGCAGCCGACCGACCACGCCCGCGCGCTGCACGGCCATGTGCGCGCCATGGACCACGCCTCGCGCGCCTTCCTGCGCGCCGCGTCGGCAGCGCCCGGGGAGGTGCGCGGCACGGTGCGGCTGTCGGTGTCGGAGCTGGTGGGCGTGGAGGTGCTGCCGGCCATGCTGGCGGGGCTGCGCGCGCAACACCCGTCGCTGGCCATCGAGCTGGAGCTGAGCAACGCCGCCGCCAACATCACCGAGCAGGCCGCCGACATCGCCGTGCGCATGATGGCGCCCACGCAGGACACGCTGGTGGCGCGCAAGGTCGGCAGCATCGCGCTGGGCCTGTTCGCGCACCGCGACTACCTGGCGCAGCGCGGCACGCCGCAGACGCCGGCCGAGCTGGCGGCGCACGACCTCATCGGCCCCGACCGCTCCGCGCTGGACCTGCGGCTGGCCGGCCAGGCCCTGCCGGGCCTGCAGCACCGCCTGCTCGTGCGCACGGACAGCCATCCGGCCCAGGTGGCCGCGGCCCGCGCGGGACTGGGCATCGCGGTCATGCACGTGGCGCTGGGCCGCGGCGACGCCCGCCTGGCGCAGGTGCTGCCGGACTTCGTGCCCGCCACGCTGCCGGTCTGGCTGGTGACGCACCGCGACCTGCGGCGGGAACCGCGCATCCGCGCCGCGTTCGACCACCTCGTCGACGCGTTTGGCGCGTACTGCCGCGGCTGAGGCCCGTCAGGACTGGAAGGCGCCGGGGCTGCGCGCCGGCCCGGCCAGCGCCGTCGTGCCGCGCGGGTGGCGGTACTCGCGTGTCGGGCTGAGCCTCAGGCCCTCGGCCTCGCCCACGTCCTGCGCCTTGCCGCGCAGGCCGGAGCCGGGCTTCAGGCGGAAGTCCTCGCGCGCCGCACGCACGAACTCGTCCCAATCCGCCGTGAAATTGGCGCGCCGCGTCCAGTGGCCGTCGGCGGCCAGCTTGGGCGTGCCGACCAGCAGGTTGTTGGCCAGCATGACCTCGGCCTGCGGCGGCGTCACGCGCAGCCAGATGCCGCCGCTGGACATCTGGTCCACCAGGGTGTTGTTCACCAGGTAGAGCGCCTGCCGCGGCCACCTGGCACCCTCGATGCCGAAGGAGATGACGTGCGGGTTCTCCGTCGTGGAGCTCTGCATGATGAGGTTGCCCATCACGACGGCCACGCCGCCGTTGGGGAACTCCAGCTCATAGCTGGCGCGCCCGCCGATCTCGTCGCTGAGGCGGTTGTAGAGGATGTGGTTGACGGCCGCGCGGCTCTTCAGCAGGTGGCCGAGCAGGCCGTGATGGAAGTAGCTGCCGGTCACGGCCAGCCGCTTGATGGCGCCGACGTAGAGGTTGTGCGTCTGACCACGTCGCAGCGCGATCGTGCCGAAGTCGCAATCCACGATGTCCAGCTCGGCGTTCTCGTCGTTGGAGGTCAGCAGGCCGTTCTCGTTGTCGCGGAACCCGCAGTCCACCAGCGTCAGCGATCCGGCTTCGAGCCGCACGCCTGCACCGTTCTTGTCGGGCACGGTGCAACCGATGAAGTCGAAGCCCTCGATGCGCATGCGCCGGCCGCGCGTCACGAACAGGCCCTTGCCCTGCGCATGAGCGCCCGCGGCGACGAGCCGCACGCGACCGCCCACGGCGCGCAACGTCAGATCCTGCTGCGACCACACCGCCACATCGGCGACGTACTCGCCCGCATCGACCTCGATCAGCATGCCGTCCTTGGCCTGGCGCGCCGCCGCCGCCAGCGACTTGACGGCCTGGCGCGGCCCCACCTTCAGCACCGGCCCGGCATGGGCCGCCAGCGGCAGCAGGCCCGCAACGCTCAGCAGTTCACGGCGGCGCATCAGCCCTTGCCCTTCATCTTGGCCTTGAACAGCTCCACCACGCCCACCTCGCGCGGCCCCGGCACCAGCTCGAAGCCCTGGCCCGCCGCGATGTGGCCCTCGCGCTTCACGGCCAGGTAGAAGCCGCAGTAGCCGCTCTGCACCATCAGCTTGGCGGCCTGGTTGAAGCCCATGTGGGCATTGAACTTGAAGCAGGGCTGACGCGGCTCGGACACGATGAGTTCGCAGTCCGGGAAGCGCAACACGTCGCCCAGCCAGACGCGGCCCTCCTGCAGCCCCTGCAGCGTCAGGTTCTCTCCCATGTCGCCGGGCTGCAGCTCGCCGGCCACCTTGGCCTGGCCGCGCACGGTGGTCCAGAACGCGTAGTGCTCCTGCGGGTAGGCGTAGACGGCCTTGGCCGGCCCGCCGTGTACGCTAAGGTCCGCCTGTTCATCGCCGTCCAGGCCCAACGGGCCCACGGCGACGACACCCGTGCGGGCGCGCTTGCGGATGGCCGATTCAAGAGACTGGCCGTTGGTGGCAACGAAATGCTCGATGCGGGCGGTGTTGACGCTGAGGAGCTGCATGCGGGCGATTGTCCCGGAGCGGCGCGCAGGGTCTTTTCGGCGCCTCGGCCTACAAAGCAGTTTGTTACATGCCGTTAGGCTAGCCGCCCAACCGAGCGTGAGAGGAGACCGAATGAATGCTCTGGACAGTGGGGCCCGCGTCTGGGCCGGACTGGCTGTCACGCCCTCCAGCGAGTTGATGTTCATCGTCGGCGTGCTGCTGGCCGGTGCGCTGGCGGGCGAGTTCATCGCCGCCACGACCCGGCTGCCGCGCGTGGTGGGCTACACGCTGGCGGGCTGCGTGGCGGCGGCTTTCGGCCAGGGCGTGGTGATGCCGCTGGCCGGCGCCGCGCAGATCGTCACCGACCTGGCTTTGGGCCTGCTGCTGTTCGAGATCGGCAGCCGCGTGCGCCTGGGCTGGCTGCGGCGCAATCCGGGCCTGGCCATGACCAGCCTGCTGGAGGCCACGCTGAGCGCTGTCGCGGTGGCCTTCGTGCTGCGGCTGTTCGACCTGGCCTGGCCCACGGCCATCGCCTGCGCCATCCTGGCCATGCCGGCACCGGCCGCCGTGTCGGGCCGCGTCGCGCTGGAGCTGGGCGCCGAGGGCCAGGTCACGCAGCGCGCGTCGCTGCTGACGGCGCTGAACACGCTGTATGCCGTCGTCGCGCTGCTGCTGATGCGCACCTGGTGGGCCGCGGACGACGGCGGCAGCCTGCCGCAGGCGCTGGCGGGCCTGTCCATCTCGCTGCTGACCACCGTGGGCGTGGCCCTGCTGCTGGCCGGCGGCACCTACCTGGCCGCGCGCCGGCTGGACCTGCGCAACGAGAGCGCCACGCTGCTGCTGTTCGGCCTGGTGGCCTTCGCCATCGTCGCGGCGCGCGCCATCGGCGTGTCCACGCTGCTGATGCCGCTGCTGGCCGGCCTGCTGCTGCGCAACACCGGCGAGCGGCCCTGGGTATGGCCGCGCCACTTCGGCACGGTGGGCGGCGCGCTGGTGCTGATGCTGTTCGTCATCGTCGGCTCGGCCTGGACGCCGCAGATCCTCGTCGCCGGCGGCTTTGCGGCGCTGGCGCTGCTGGCCACGCGCTTCCTGGCCAAGACGGTGGCCATCGTCGCGCTGTCGCGTTGGTCGGGCGCCAGCCTGAAACAGGGCCTGGCCCTGTCCATCACGATGACGCCGCTGTCGGCCACCGCGCTGGTCATGCTCGCCGAGCTGATGCGCGCCGAGCCCCAGCTCGCCGCCGGCGCCGTACCCATCATCCTCGCCAGCATCGCGGTGCTGGAACTGCTGGGCCCCATCGCCGTGCAGTTCGCGCTGCGCCTGGCCGGCGAGCTGCCACCGGCGCCCCAGCGCCGCAAGGAGAAGCGTCAATGAGCCTCGGAGCGTTCTCCAAGTCGCAGCCGCTGACGCTGGGCGTCGAGCTGGAGCTGCAGATCGTCAACAACGACGACTACGACCTCGCCCCCGTGTCGGCCGACCTGCTGCGGCTGATGGCCAGGCGCAAGATCCCGGGCGACGTGAAGCCCGAGATCACCAGCAGCATGATCGAGCTGTCCACCGGCGTCTGTGCCGGCTACGGCCAGGCGCTGTCGGAGCTGGGCGAGATCCGCGCCGCGCTGGTGCACTGCGCCGAGCGGCTGGACGTGAGCCTGTGCGGCGGCGGCACCCACCCCTACCAGCACTGGAAGCGCCAGCGCATCTTCGAGACGCCGCGCTTTCACGAGCTGTCGTCGCTGTACGGCTACCTGTCCAAGCAGTTCACCATCTTCGGCCAGCACGTGCACGTGGGCTGCCCCAGCGCCGACGAGGCCCTGGTGCTGCTGCATGGCATGAGCCGCTTCATCCCGCACCTGATCGCGCTGGCGGCCTCGTCGCCGTTCGTGCAGGGCGAGGACACCGGCTTCGACTCGGCGCGGTTGAACTCGGTGTTCGCCTTCCCGCTGAGCGGCCGCGCACCCTTCGTGCAGACCTGGGACGACTTCGGCGTGTACTTCGACAAGATGACCCGCACCGGCGTCGTCTCGGGCATGAAGGACTTCTACTGGGACATCCGCCCCAAGCCCGAGTTCGGCACCATCGAGGTCCGCGTGCTGGACACGCCGCTGACCATCGAGAAGGCGGCGGCCATCGCCGGCTTCATCCAGTGCCTGGCGCACTGGATCACCGTGGAGAAGCCGTTCAAGCTCAGCGAGGACGACTACCTGCCCTACACCTTCAACCGCTTCCAGGCCTGCCGCTTCGGGCTGGACGGCACCTTCGTCGACCCCGAGAGCGGCGAGCACCGGGTGCTGCGCGACGACCTGCTGACCGTGCTGAGCCGGCTGGACGGCCATGCCGCCGACCTGAAGGCCGAACCCGCGCTGCAATACCTGCGCCGCGAGATCGCCGGCAGCGGCAACGACGCGACCTGGCTGCGCCAGATCGAGGCCGACGAACACCTGCTTGCCGAGGTGGTGCGCCGCGCGACGCGGCGCTGGCACGGTTGAACGGCGTGTCGACGAACTGCGGCTAGACGCCGGCCTGGCGCAAGGTCTGTACCAGCGCCTGGTGCAGGCTGTCCACCACCCTGTTGCCCTTGGAGGCCTGGCTGCGGTAGACGGCCACCTCCATCGGTTCCAGCGGCCCCAGGCCATGCTCGGCGCCCAGGCGCTGCACGCGCAGGATCAGCGCGGTGGACTGCTCGCAGTCCAGCTGGATCTCCACGCCGCCATGGCGCGGCGCGAAGCGCTTGAGCACCGGCGTCAGGTACTGGCTGGCGTAGTCGTCCGGCACGCCCAGCCGCACGACGCCGGAGATGGCCTCGCCCTGCAGCGCCGCCTGCGCCTCGGCCTGCAGGTCCAGCATGCGGCGGGCATAGCCCAGCAGCGCCTGGCCTTCGTGCGTGAGCTGCAGCAGCCGCGGCCCGCGCAGCAGCAGCGTGTGGCCCACGGCGTCCTCCAGCTTCTTGATCTGCATGCTCACGGCCGACTGCGAGCGGTGCACCTCGCCCGCCGCGCCGGACAGCGATCCGGCGTCCACCGCGGCTGCCGGCCGAACGGCTGGGCGCGCGGCAATGGACCGGCGTCGCGCTGGCCTTCGGCGGCATCGCCGTGGCCTTTCTCGGCGGCGGCGCGCACGGCGATGGCACGAGCCTGTGGGGTGACCTGCTGGCACTGCTGGCCGCGCTGTGCTGGGGCGCGACGACGCTCACCATGCGCTGCACCCGGCTGACCACCGCCCCGGCCACGGCGCTGCTGCAGGTCCAGTTGCTGGGCGCCTTCGCGCTGGTGGTGTCGTTCGCGAGCTTCCTGGCCTGGTGCTGGCTGCTGCGCCACTACCTGGCGTCGCGGCTGGGCGCTGACGCCGCCGTTCGGCGTGCTGCTGGGCGCCTGGCTGCTGGGCGAGCGGCTGGAGCCGTGGTTTGGCGCCGGCAGCGCCGCGGTGCTGGCCGGCATCGTGCTCGTCAGCCCGCGCGACGGACGCACGGCGCCGGCCCGGGCCGCCACGCACCGACAGGCCGGCCGGCGTGCCGAGGGGGAAGCCGCGGTGTAACCTCGCCGCCCCATGAGTCACAAGCCCACCACCGTAGCCGATCTCGGCGAGTTCACCGTCCTCATCGACGTGCGCTCGCCGGCCGAGTACGCGCTGGACCACATCCCCGGCGCCATCAACTGCCCGGTGCTGGACGACGAGGAACGCCGCATCGTCGGCACCACCTATGTCCAGACCTCGGCCTTCGAGGCGCGCAAGATCGGCGGCGCCATGGTGGCGCGCAACATCGCCCGCCACCTGGACGAGCTGTTCCACGACAAGCCGCGGGACTGGCGCCCGCTGGTCTACTGCTGGCGAGGCGGCATGCGCAGCGGCAGCTTCGTCAACTGGCTGCGGCTGGTGGGCTGGGACGCCCAGCAGCTCAAGGGCGGTTACAAGGCCTGGCGCGCCCACGTCATCGAGCAGATCGCGGCGCGTGCACCGGCGCTGGACCTGCGCGTGCTGTGCGGCCCCACCGGCAGTGCCAAGACCCGCGTGCTGCAGGCACTGGCCGCGCTGGGCGAGCAGGTGCTGGACCTGGAGGACCTGGCCGCCCACCGCGGCTCGGTGCTGGGCGCCGTGCCGGGCCGGCCGCAGCCGTCGCAGAAGGCTTTCGAGACGCAGCTGATGCACCGCCTGACCGGCCTGGACCCGACCCGCCGCGTGTGGGTGGAGGCCGAGAGCCGTCGCATCGGCCGCATCACCGTGCCCGAGCCGCTGCTGCAGCGGCTGCGCGACAGCCCGGTCGTCGAGATTGCCGCCTCGCCCGCGGCGCGCCTCGCCTACCTGCTGCGCGACTACGCCTGGCTGGGCGACGACCGCGCCGCCCTGGCCGACAAGCTGGACGGCCTGCGCGAGCTGCTGCCCCGGGAGGTGCTGGCCCAGTGGCAGGCCTGGGCGCACGAAGGTGAGCTGCCGCCGCTGTTCGAGGCCCTGATGGCCCGCCACTACGACCCGCTGTACGCCCGCTCGCAGGGCCGCCACCTGGCCCACCTGCCCCACGCCCGGCGCGTGGAATGCGAGGATCTGTCCGACGCCGGCATCCAGGCCCTGGCCGGCCGCATCGCCTCACTGCCATGACCACCACCCACGCCCCCATTCCCCGTCTGACCTCGCTGTCCCATGGCGGCGGCTGCGGCTGCAAGATCGCCCCCGGCGTGCTCAGCGAGATCCTGAAGAACACGCGCGGCCTGCCCGTGCCGCCGCAGCTGCTGGTGGGCATCGAGACCTCGGACGACGCCGCCGTCTACCAGCTCACCGACGACATCGCGATCATCGCGACGACCGACTTCTTCATGCCCATCGTCGACGACCCCTTCGACTTCGGGCGCATCGCCGCAACCAACGCCATCAGCGACGTCTACGCCATGGGCGGCAAGCCCATCATGGCGCTGGCGCTGGTGGGCATGCCCATCAACGTGCTGCCGGTGGACGTCATCGGCCGCATCCTGGCCGGTGGAGAGTCGGTCTGCGCCGCGGCCGGCATCCCCATCGCGGGCGGCCACACCATCGACTCCGTCGAGGCCATCTACGGCCTGGTCGCGCTGGGCGTGGTGCACCCCGGGCGCGTCAAGCGCAACTCGGACGCGCGCGTGGGCGACCGCCTGGTGCTGGGCAAGCCGCTGGGTGTGGGCGTGCTGTCCGCCGCGCTGAAGAAGGAGCAGCTGTCCGCCGACGGCTATGCGCAGATGGTCGCCACCACCACACAGCTGAACACCCCCGGGCCCGACCTGGCCGCGCTGGCCGGCGTGCACGCGATGACCGACGTGACCGGCTTCGGCCTGGCCGGCCATGCGCTGGAGCTCGCGCGCGGCGCGGGCGCCTGCGTGGAGGTCGACTGGGCCCGCGTGCCGCTGCTGCCGCAGGTGCGCGCACTGGCCGAGGCCGGCTTCGTGACCGGCGCGTCCGGGCGCAACTGGGCCGGCTACGGTGCCGAGGTGGCGCTGCCGCACGACTTCCCGGCCGCCGACCGCGCCCTGCTGACCGACCCGCAGACCAGCGGCGGCCTGCTGGTGTCCTGCGACGCCGCGGCGGTGGACGAGGTCCTGGCCGTGTTCCACCGCCATGGCTTTGCCGCGGCTGCCGAGATCGGCGCCGTGAGCGCCCGCGACGGCGACGGTCCGCAGTTGCGGCTGCGATAGGTTGCGGGCGCCAAGGCGCGCAGCATTGGCCTGTCCCGCCGGATGCACGGTGCCCTCATGCCAGGCGCGGCCGACCGCGTGCTGTCCCGGCTACATGACCTGAACGCCCAGGCTGGCGATGATGTCCACCGCCTGGTCGGCGGAGATGGTGCTGCCCTTGTAGTGCTGCAGCAGGTCTCCGACCTGGACCCGCCCCAGGCGCGCCAGGCGCAGGTCCGCACGGGTGAAGCGGGCGTTCTTGAGCGCCGCATCGGTCAGATCGCAGTCACGCAGGACGGCGTCGGTGAAGTCGCAGCCGGAGAGGTCGGCGCCCGACAGGTTCAGGCCTTCCAGGCGCTGCTTGCGAAAGGACAGTCCGCGCAGATCGGCGTGCACGGCCACGCTGCGCTGCAGCTGCAGCCCCAGGGTGACCGCGCCGTTGAACTTCGCGCCGGTCAGCTTCACCTCGCTGAACGTGGTGGACGACAGCCGCGCGCCGTGCCACTGCGTGTTGTTCAGGTCGCAGGCCTGGAACTGCGCGTCGGTCAGGTCGCACAGCTCGAAGTCCGCGCCGCCGGCACGACACCCCTGCCAGCGCGTGCCAGCCAGGCGGGAGCGGCGCCAACGGGTGCCGACGAAGCTGCAGCCGACGAACTCGGCCCGCGTCAGGTCCAGCCCCTCCAGGTCCTCGCCGTCGAGGATGACCTGCTGAAGGCACAGCCCGGCGGCCGCGTCCGCGAGCCGCTGCACGAGGGCGGCGCGATCCAGCCGCAGCGGGCCGGCCACTTGGGGCTCAGGCGAATCGGCCAACATCGCGCTCCTGCTTCAACACCAGCGGCAGCCGCCACGCCATCAGCCCGCCGACCAGCATCAGCAGCCCGAGCGCCGGCAGCGCCAGCAGCACCGTGGTGGGCGCATGCCCCTGGGCGCCGCCGCCATGCACCAGCGCGGCCACCAGCGCAATCGCGGCCACCGCCGCAAACTGCCGCCCGGCATTGACCACGCCCGACGCTCCGCCCGCCTGCGCGCGCGGCACGGACTGCAGCGTCACGGAAGTGAGCGGCGGGCCGACGAAGCCCACGCCCAGCCCCAGCAGGCCTTGCGCCAGCAGGCCCGGCCACGCCAGCACCTGGGCCACCGGCGGGCCCAGCAGGCCCAGGCTCACGGCCGCCATCAGCGCCACGCCGACCGCCTGTATGCCCAGCCCCAGCGCGATGCAGCGCGGGCCCCAGCGGGTGAACGCGCGCTTGCCCAGGTGCGTGACGCTGAGCATCACGCCCACCGCAATCGGCATGCACAGCAGCGCCATCTGCGTGGCGCTCAGCCCAGCGCCCGACTGCCAGGCAAAGGTCAGCACGAACAGCCAGGCCGGCATGATGCCGGTGCACAGCAGCGACAACATCAGGCCCATGCGGTAGCCGGGGTCTTGCATCAGCGAGGGCAGCACCAGCGGTTGGTCGCCGGCGGCCTCCAGCCGGCGGCAGTGGCGCCAGAACAGCGCCGTCCACAGCGGTGCGCTCAGCAGGCCGGCGGCGAGGGCGGGCGTCCAGCCATGCTCCGGCCCCTGCAGCAGCGGCACCGTCCAGGCCAGCGCAGCCACCAGGCACCAGGCGGTGCCCGCCAGGTCCAGCCGCGTGCCGGGCTGCGGCGGGTCCGCCGGCAGCAGCCACAGCGCGAGCGCAATCGCCAGCAGCCCGACGGGCAGGTTGATCAGGAACACGGCGCGCCAGCCCAGGCCCGCCACGTCGGCATCCAGCAGCAGCCCGCCCACCACCGGGCCCAGCGCCGACGACACGCCGCCCAGCACGCCGAAGATCGTGAACGCGCGCATGCGCTCGTGCGGCGCGTACATGGCCTGCATCAGCGTCAGCACCTGGGGCACCATCACCGCCGCACAAGCTCCCTGCGCAACCCGCGCCAGCACCAGGCCCGGCGCCGACGTCGCCAGGCCGCAGGCCAGGGAGGCCAGCGTGAAGCTGGCAACGCCCCACACGAACATGGTGCGGTGCCCGTACAGGTCGCCAAGCCGCCCTCCCACCACCAGCAGCACGGCGAACGACAGCGCGTAGCCCGCCACGATCCAGGCCACCTGAGCGCCGTTGGCTTGCAGCGCCTGGCCGATGCCAGGCAGGGCGACATTGACGATGGTGACGTCCAGCAGGTCCATCACGAAAGCGATGGCCACCACGGCGAAAGCCAGGCTGCGCCGTCGCGGCGACAGCGGCGGCGCGGCGCCGGCACCCTGAGTGCACGGCTGCGCCACCGGCCCCGTCGGGCCGGTGCTGAGGCGTTCCGTCATTCAGTGCCCCTGGCCGCTCAGCTGCGGCAGCGCCGTGCGCCGCGCCAGCAGGCCCTGCGCCAGTGCGATGAGGATGCACAGCACACCAGCCGCCACGAAGGTCTGCAGCAGGCCACCGGTCCAGCCTCGCGCCAGCGTCACGAACAGCGGCGACAGGAACTGCCCCAGGAAGAACGCGCTGGTCCACCAGCCCATGCCACGGCCACGGAACTGGTCGGGCAGCTCGCGCAAGCCCCAACCGATCAGGATGGGAATGCACATGCCCGCGCCCAGCTGCTGCACGAAGGCGAAACCCACCACAGTGTTGATGTCATGCGAAAAGCCGATGCCCACCATGCCGGTACCCAGCAGCAGGAACAGCACGCTGAACTGCAGCGTGGAGCTGCGCTTGGAGAGCAGCTTGTAGACGATGGCGCCCAGCGGCACGGCCAGGCTGGCCACGGCGCTGTAGTTGCCGATGCGGTGGATCTCCTTCAGCCCCATCGCGTCCAGCGCCAGCGAGAACTGCAGCGTGTAGACGAAGTACAGCGCCGCCAGCACGAAGGTGGTGCCGGCGATGCGCACCATCAGCGCCATCGGAAAACGCGGCTGTATCCAGCTGCCCGAGGCGGTGAAGGCCGGCGCCGGGCGCTCGGGCTCGAACAGGAAGAACCAGGCCGCTAGCGCGATGACCAGCGCCAGGCCGTAGACCAGGAAGGAGAAGTTCCAGCCGAAGGACGCCAGGTAGCCGCTGGCGGCCAGCAGCGCCGAGCCGCAGAAGGAGCCGACGATGCCCTGCCACATCAGCCACTTGGTGCGCTGCTCTTTGTCGAAGTAGTCGCCCAGCAGCGTGTTGCCCATGGTCAGGATGAAGGCCTCGCCCACACCCAGCAGCAGCCGGCCGGCGAACAGCGCGGTGAAATCCTGGATGAAGAAGGGCACCATGCCGCCCACGCCGTAGACGGCCGCGAAGGCTATGGCCAGCTTGCGCCGGCCCACGCGGTCAGCCAGCCAGCCGGCGAAGGGCGACAGCAGCGCCACGCACAGGCCCGGCGCGGACAGCACCAGCGGCGCCAGGGTCTGGATGTTGGGCACGTGCTGGAAGTTCTTCACCAGCAGCGGCACGATGGGCATCAGGGCGACGATGGCCATCATCGGCAGCAGGCTGATCGCGATGATGATCAGCCCTTGCGGGATGCCGGCACGGCGTTGGGTTGGCATGGTTGTCTCCTGCTTGTTGTAAGTGTCCGCGTCGCCGACTGCCGTCCTCAGGCGGCGCTTCGGCCGTCGCGCTCGCGGGCCATGGCGGCCTGGATGCGCTCCATGATGTCCAGCACCTCGGCCGTGGCGGACACCGGGTGCAGCGGATGCTCGATGGCCCCGGCCAGGATGGCGTCATTGACCGCGCGGAACATCGGCACATAGCCGGCGCCCTCGCGTTCGAACTTCAGTTCCTGCACCTCTGGCGGCGCAGGTGGGCGCCCGGTCGTGATCTTCAGCCCGCCCGGCGAGAACAGCGGCTCCTGGAAGTCGATCGCGCCACGGCGCCCGCCCAGCCATGCGCGTGGCGGCACCATGCAGGTGATGGCCGTGGCCAGCTGCGCCAGGCCACCGCCGGCATAGCGCAGCGTGATCGCCTCTTCCAGATCCACGCCGTCCGGCCGCATCGTGCCGGTGACCGAGATCTCGGCCAGCTCGCCCAGGAACATCTGCGCCAGCGTGATGTTGTAGACGCCCATGTCGTAGAGCGCGCCGCCGCCAAGGGCCGCGTCCCAGAAGCGCTTCGGGCCGTCGGCCGGCACCGGGTAGCCCAGGCCGGCCTGGAGCAGGCGCGGCTCGCCGATCGCGCCCTGCGCGACCAGCTCGACCGCCTTGCGCATGGCCGGGCTGAACTTCATCCACATCGCTTCCATCAGGAAGACCCGGTGCGCGGTGGCGATCCGGCCCAGCTCGCGTGCCTCGTCGGCCTTCATCGTCAGCGGCTTCTCGCACAGCACGTGCTTGCCCGCGCGCAGCGCCCGGGCCGCCAGCGCGAAGTGCGTGGCGTGCGGCGTGCCGAGATAGACCGCATCGATGTCCGGCGATGCGCACAGCAGTGCATGGTCGTCGAAGGCCAGCGGCAGGCCGTGCGCCTGCGCGAACGCGTCGGCGCTCTCGCGGGCACGCGAACCGATGGCCACGACCTCGGCGTTGTCGCACAGGCGCAGGTCGCCCACGGTGCGCTTGCCGATGCCGCCGCTGCCCACGACGGCCCAGCGCACTTTGCCGTTCCTCATGCCCGCAGCTCCGCCGAGTGACCGTACTCGCTGGCGATGTGCTCGCAGGCGCGAACCGTCAGCGCCATGGTCGTCAGCGTCGGGCCACAGGTGCCGTTGGTGACGAAGCAACTGCTGTCGGTGACGAACACGTTGGGAGCGCCCCAGACCTGGTTCATCGCGTTCAGCACCGAGGTCTTGGGGTCCTCGCCCATGCGCGCGCCGCCGCACTCGTGGATGGCCGCGCCGACCGCGACGCTGCGCTTGTAGGCCAGACGGAACAGCAGGCGCTCATGCCATTTGGCGTTGGGCAGGAAGGGGCTGTCGGGGTCGATGCCCAGCGGGCTGATCAGGAAGTCGGTGCGCAGGCCGGCCTCGCGCATCAGCGCCTTCTGCGTGTCGACCTGGTTGCGCAGCAGCTTCCACTCGTTGTCGCGCATGCGGATGCCCACCGACGGGATGGGCACGCCCAGGCGGTCGCGGCGGCCGGCCAGCGTCACACGGTTGTCGGCATGCGGCAGCATCTCGCCGTGGCCCGTCAGGCCGACGATGGCATCCATGTGCTGGGGCACCATGGGCCGGCCGATGATGCCCTGCAGGTTGAAGCCACCGGCGAAGCCCCCTGCGCCGGGGCGCTTCAGGTTCTGGAAGCGCGGGATGTAGATGCCGCCGTGGTTGTCGGCCGGCGAGGTGCCATCCACCAGTTGGCCGCCCTTGAAGCCGGGCGCCGAGCCCAGGCTCAGCGTCAACATCTGGTCCATGAAGTAGCGGCCCAGCAGGCCCGAGGAGTTGCCCAGGCCGTCGGGATGCTTCTCGCCCGCGGAGTTCAGCATCAGGCGCAACGTCTCGATGGTGGATGCGCACAGCACGACCACGTTGCCCTTCGCCTCGTGGCGGGCGCCGCTGAACTTGTCGATGTAGGTCACGCCGGTGGCGCGGCCCGTGCGCGGGTCGGTGTCGACGCGCTCCACCGGCGAGTTCGAGCGCAGCGTCAGGTTGCCGGTCGCCGCCGCAGCCTGCAGCGGCGCCGTGGTGCGGTTGCGCTGCTCGTCCACCGGCGTGGCCTCCTTGCGCACATAGCGCCAGGCCATGACCTTGCAGTCGGGCCAGCGCGCCTCGACCTTGGCCTTGAAGGCCTGTTCGGCCTTGCTCAGACCGGCCGGGCGGGCATAGGCACCGCTGGGGCAGTAGGCGATGCCGTCGTCGTTGCCCACCACGCCCAGGAAGCGCTCGACCTTCTCGTAGAAGGGTGCGATGTCGGCATACGCGATGGGCCAGTCCAAGCCCGCGCCCTCATGGCTCTTGAACTTGAACGTGTGGTCGGACATGCGCAGCGCCACCCGACCCCAGGCCAGGAAGCGCCCGCCCACCTGCTTGCCGCGCAGCCACAGGTAGTTGTCCTGGGGCGACTGGTAGGGGTGTTCGCGGTCGTTGACGAACAGGAAGCTCTTCTCCGGCGTGAAGAAGGACGTCAGCGCCTGCTTGTGCTGGCCGTTGATGCCGGCCTTGATGCGGGCCCAGGAGCCGATGCTGGCGAACTGTGCCTTCAGCGCCTGCTCGAACTTCTCCTCCGGCAACGGGCCGCCGGCCTCCAGCACCAGCACCTTCAGGCCGCGCTCGGTGAGTTCCTTGGCCGCAAAGCCGCCGGTCGCGCCGGAGCCGACGACGATGGCGTCGAATTGATCGTGTTTCATGGTCTTTGTCCTCATAGCCCCAGGCTGCGGCGTGTCAGCGCCAGCGACTCGGCATGCGGCAACGTGGGCAGGTATTCGAGGCCGATGGCGCCGGCGTAGCCGCGCTGGCGCAGCAGCGGCAGCAGCGTGGCCCAGGGCAGGCTGCCGGTGCCGGGCTCGTGGCGGCCTTCGAAGTCGGCCACCTGCACGTGCCCGATGAGCTCGACGCGATCGGCGAAGGCATCGTCCAAGCTCTGGCCGTCGACGGCGTTGTGGAACACGTCGGCCAGCAGCCTGAGCGCCGGGCTGTCGACCTCTTCCACCAGGTCCAGCCCCTGGCGGACGTTGCGCACGGCCATCAGGTTGCCGTTGATGACCATGTGCACGGGCTCCAGCAGGAGGGTCGCGCCGCCGTCCTCGGCGATGCGGGCGGCCTCGCGCAGCACCTTCACCGCATTGGCACGCAGCTCGGCGTCGCTCTGGCCGGGCAGGCCGAAGCCCGAGGCCAGGATCATGCGGGCCCCGTTCAGCCGGCGCGCCACCGGCACCGCGTCGCGCACGCCGGCCAGCACGGTGGCGTGCTCGGCCGGGTTCACGAGGCTGGCGCGCGGGTCCACGCAGAAGCTGAACACCTGCACGCCGGTCTCGGCCACCACGTCGACGACGGCGTCCAGCGGCTTGTCCCGCCACAGCCACATGTCGACCGCGTCGAAGCCATCGGCCTGGGCGGCGCGGAAGCGCTCGATGAAGTCGGGATGCTCGGCCTTGTAGAGCATCTCGATGCAGGGGATCAGCCTCATGCCGTGGCCCCCGCCATGCCGAACACCTCGCGGGTGCGGGCGAGGGACTCCAGCGTGGAGCCGCTCGGGCGGTACTCCAGGCCGATGTCGCCCGCATAGCCGGCGGCCTTCAGCGCCGGCAGCCAGGCGGCCCAGTCGATGGTGCCGGTGCCCGGCTCATGACGGCCGTTGGTGTCGGCCACCTGCACATAGCCGATCAGGTGGGCGCGCCGCAGGATCTCGCGCCAGTCCTCGCCCATCACCTCGGCGTGATAAGCGTCGTACAGCAGGCGCACCGCCGGGCTGTCCACCGCTTCGACGATGTCCAGGCCTTCGATGGCCGAAGCCATGAAGAAGCCGACGTGATCGATGCGGTTGTTCAGCGGCTCCAACAGCAGCCGCATGCCGGCCGCCTGAACGCGCGGCGCGGCGCGCTGCAGCAGGTAGACCATGTTGTCGTGCTGCTCGGCGGCCGATGCGCCGCCCAGTGCCGGGCCGCCGGCGATCACCATGTCCTTCGCCCCCAGGCGCTGGCACATCGCCATCGTGCGATCGATGGCGTCCATCACGTAGGCCTCCTTGCTGCGGTCGACGCAGCCCACGCGGGGCCCGACCGTCAGGCTCAGCAGGCGCACGCCCGTGTCCTTCAGCGCGGCCTCCACCGCGTCCATGCCCTCCGGGCCCCACATGTGGAACTCCACCCGGTCCAGGCCGGCCGCAGCCGCTGCCCGGATGCGCGCAGGCATGTCGCCGGCCTCGTTGAACATGTACAGGTCTTCGATGACTGCAGACAGCTTCATTGCAATTCTTCCCAATCGTTCTCAGTTCAACAGCGGCTGCAGCACATGACGCACGGTCCAGGCGTTCTGCATCATGCTGGCGGCTGCGGGTGCGGGGCCCTTGTCGCTTTCGACGATGAGCCAGCCGGCATAGCCGGTCTCGCGCAGCGCGCCCATCAGCGCGGTCCAGTCCACCAGGCCCGTGCCCAGCTCGCCGAACCAGCGCGGGATGCCGCGCTGGCCGCCGGCCTGCAGCAACGCGCGCTCGGCATTCGGCGCGCGGTACTCGTCCAGCGTGTCCACGGCCAGCGCGTCCTTGACGTGGATGTGCCAGACGCGCGCATGGAAGCGGCGATACCAGGCCGCCACATCGTGGCCGGCGATGGTCAGCTCGGCGGTGTCCATGCACAGGCCCACGGTGGCAGGGTCCAGCAGCGCCAGCCACGCGGCGAGTTCGTCGGCATCGCGCAGCGGCGCCAGCGCATCCAGGTGCAGCACGGTCTTGACGCCCAGCGCCGCCGTCATTGCGCCGACCGCGTTCCAGCAGTCGGCGGCGGCGGCCTGGCGCTCGGCATCCAGCCCGCCATGGCGGCCGAAGGGGGGCAGCGCCCGCAACACCAGCACCTCGCCGCCCACCTCGGCCAGGAAGCGCGCGAACACGCCCGCCTGTTCCAGCAGCCCCTGATGCTGGCTGCGGTCGGTGCAGTCCAGCCCGTGGTGCAACTCCTCGAAGCTCATCTGCAGCGGGTCGAGGAAGACGCTGGCGACGCGCTGGATGCCCCAGTCGCGCAGACGCAGCTTGAAGTGCTCGACGGAACCGAAGTTCTGCTGGATGTTCTCGGGCCGGCCCATCGGGTCCCAGCGGCCGGTGCCGGCGCTGAGCTCGACGGCGTCGAAGCCGCAGGCCGCCGTGACCTTCAGCGCCCGCTCCTGCTGCTCCATGCGGGCAAAGCCCGTGAAGCCGGCCTTCCACTGGTTGGTGGCATACCCCCATTTCGCCCACTTAGTCATGGATCTTCCTCAGCTGGTTACGGATGGTCCAGGCCGCGATGGCCGTGCTCTCGGGGTAGTTGCCGCCGCCCACATCGGCCTTGTCGTGCTCGACGCCGACCCAGCCCTGCCAGCCGACCTCCTTCATCGCGGCGTACAGCGCCGGGAAGTCGACCAGGCCGCCTTCGGTGCCGATCTCGTAGAACCAGCGCGCCGTCGTCGGCGCCATGACCTCGGCGTCAGGCTTGCGGCGGTAGTCGCCATTCGTGTCGACGTTGTGCGTGTCCTTCAGGTGGAAGGCGGCCACGCGGTCGTGCCGCTTCAGGAACAAGTCCACCGGATCGACGCCGGCGATGACGTGCTGGGCCGTGTCCAGGCACAGGAAGACGTAACGCGGGTCGGTCCAGTCGTAGAACTTCTGCAGCTGCTCGGCGCTGCGGATGCCGCAGAAGAACTCGTGGTGGCAGCAGGTCTTGACCCCATAGCCTTCCAGCGTCATCTGGCCGATGCGGTTCCACAGCTCGGCGCAGGCGCGGATCTTGTCGTCGGTGACCGGCTCGACGTCGAAGTACAGGCCCGCCGGCATGACGATGAAGTTCTGCACGCCCAGGCCGGCGCTGCTCTTCATGATGTATTCGGCATAGCCGGCCATGCGGTCGTGCGTGGCGCGCACATGGGGCGTGCTCTGGCGCGCGTCGTACATGACGGCATGGAACAGGCTCAGCACGCGGTCGATGCCACGCGACTGCATGTGCGCGCGTGCGGCCTCCAGCGAGCCGAACAGGTCGCGCAGCGCGCCGAGGTGGAAGTCGAAGGTCTCGATGGCCTCGAAGCCGACACCGGCGACCTGCTTGAGAAAAGCGTCGAAGCGCTCCACGGAGCTGTACTGCGAGATCTGGCCTTGGGCCGTGTCCACGCGCCAGTGGTCCATGTAGGCGTAGCGCAGCTTGCGCCCGCCCAGCGGCAGTCCGACTTGGGTCATGCAACGGTCCCCGTGTGCTTGGCAATGACGCGCCGCGCCAGCGCCTGGTGCTTGGCCACCATGTCGAAGGCGTCCACGCCGCGCATGTAGAGGTGGCCCTCCCACTCGCTGGACATGAAGCCGGTGTAGCCGCCGTCATGGAAGACCGGCAGGATCTTGTCGTAGGCGATGCTGGTCTCGTTGCCGTCGGCGTCGAAGTCGTAGAACTTGCCGTGCACGTGCACCACCTGCGGAATGATGTCCTTCCACATCTCGGCCTCGCCGGGGCTGAGGATGTTGAACATCACCGACAGCGCGCTCACGTCGGCCGGATCGGCGTTCAAGGGCTCGACGCGGCGGGCGAACTCCTGGCGCTTCCAGCCGGCATCCTTGGGCAGGTGCCAGACCTCCAGCGCCAGCTGGATCAGATGCTCGGGCAGCTCCTGGCGGCGCAGGTTGTCGATGTAGGTGGCCGGCAGGTCGAAGGCGCAGCAGCCGAAGTCGGGCACGAAGCCCAGCAGCGGCGAGTTGGCCTTGGCATAGGCCTCGCGGTAGGCCATCACCGGCGGCGAGTTGGGGTTCAGCGGCGCATGCACCTCCGGGCCCATCTTGATGCCGTGCTTCTCCAGCAGCGGCAGCAGCTTGATGGCCACCTCGGCCGGCGCGGCGAACTGGCTGCGGATGACCGGAAAGCCCAGCTTGGCGGCGGCCTCGATCTGCGGCACGTGGTAGGCCACGGCCTCGTCGATGCTCATCATCGTGCCGCGGCGCAAGGCCATGTCGGCGTTGATGGCCAGGCAGCTGGGCGTGAGCCCGTGCCGGGCCACCAGGTCCTTGAAGCGCGCGGCGAAGTCGTCGCTGACGTTCGGAAAGCCGCGGATGCTGGAGAAGCCGATGATCTCCAGGCCCGGGCCGAGATTGCGGCGCGCGACCTCGGCAATCAGGTCCTCGAAGCCGAAGCGGCGCTCGTGCCACTCGTTGGTGAAGCTGTAGAGCGTGGAGCCAAGCTTGAAGCCCTTGGCGGCAGGCGTCTGGTTTGCAGTCATGGATGGATCTCAGGCGGCTTGCAGGACCGCGTCACCGCGGGTCACCCAGGTCAGCATGGGGATGTAGGGTGGGAAGAGGTTCAGCGTCAGCACGACGCGGTGCGCACCGGCGGCCAGCGGCTGGGCCGTGGGCACGTGCAGGATCACGGAGTCCTGGATGAACCACCAGGCGCTGATCTGCTCGGGCAGTTCGGCCAGCGTGTAGCGGCGGCCTTCATGCTCGACGGTGGCGCCAGCCAGCGACACGGGCTGGTCGTCGACCAGCAGTTCGCTGGGCATCACCACCGACAGCGGCAGCGAGCGGTACCAGGGCAGGCGGATGTCCAGCGCCAGGCCCTCGGGCGTGACGCGCGAGTCCTGCGGTGTGATCAGGAAATCGCTGAAGTTGTTCTTGAAGAAGCGGGCCATGGTTGGCTTTCTGTGGCGTGCGGCGCTCAGGCCGCGAGGGTGAGTTCTCGCCCGGTGCGCGTGGTAGGCACGAAAGGCAGGTAGGACACGCGGTAGCGGATGGCCAGGTCGACGCGGTGCGCACCGGCAGCGAGGCCGCCCGGCTGCGCCACGACCACCTGGGCCTTCTCGCCGAAGTTCCACTTCTCGTCGAAGCAGGTCTCCAGCTCGTCCAGGCTCCACGAGCGGCCGCGCAGCGCCAGGCGCACGGCCTCGCGCGGTACGGCCTGGCCGTCCACGCTGACGGCGATGTCCTCGACCATGGACAGGCCCAGGCCGCGGTAATAGGGCAGGCGCGCCAGCAACGCGAATCCGGTGACTTGATTTCCCTCGACGACGTTCTCGAAGCCGTCGTCGCAGAGCATGTGCTGATCCATCATGATGGGGTTCTCCTCGTGTCGGTTCAGGCTTGCAGCGCGGCGGGGATGGGCTGGCCGAGCAGGCGGCACAACATGCGGTGCTGGCGCTTGACCTGCTCGACCGACTGCACCGGGTGCGCGTCCTCGATCCAGCGGTTGCCCTCGTACTCGGAGCAGATGTAGCCCTGGTAGCCGCCTTGCTTCAGCACGGCGACGATCTCGTCGTAGGGGATGGAGTACTCCACGTCGTCCTCGGTCATCTCGTAGAACTTGCCGTGGATGTTGTGGATGCGGTGCATGTAGTCCAGCATGCGCTTGGGCTCGAAGGCGGCGTTGTGGCGCAGCGTCTCGGCCATCGCGATGGACGGTCCGGTGCCGCCCATCTGCTGCACGTCCAGCAGCACGTACTCGCTGAGGGTGCGGTCCTCGTAGGCGCGCTCGATGAAGTCGGCGATGTGCTGGCGCACGCCGTTGCGGATGAAGCGCTCCTTCCACACGCGCGGGAAGCGGTGCACGAACATGCCCATGTCGGGCAGGAAACCGAGCGCCTTGGAGCCCGACTTCTCGTAGGCCTCGGCGTGGCGAATGATCCAGGGATGGTCGAAGTGCAGCGGCGCGTGCACCTCCAGCAGGATCTTCAGCCCCTTGTCCTCGGCATAGCCGGCGCAGGCCACCAGCACCTCGGGGTTGATGGAGACCAGCGCGCGGATGTACTTCATGCCCAGGCGGGCGCCGAAGTCGATGTCACGCTTGACGCTGGCCACCTGCTCGTCGAAAGGCATGGGGCGCCCCTTGTAGCGCTTGTAGTCCAGCATGAAGTCGTGGCAGACCGGCGTCGTGCCGTAACGCTCCATCAGCGCATGCCAGTGGGCGATCTCGGCCTCGGGCATGCCCACCTCGGGCCAGCCGGTGAAGGTCTGCTCGCCGACCACCTCGATGCCGTTGGCACCGATCTCGGCGCAGGTGCGGATGCAGTCTTCCAGCGACATGGTGCGCAGGAAGGTGTCGTTCTGGAAGCTGTAGAGGCTGACGCCCCGCTTGATGTCGTGACTCATGGTTCTGTCTCCAGTGTGGCGTTCACGCCGCCGTGGCCGGCAGCTTGATCCAGCGTCCGCCCTGGCGGGAAGAGCGCTGCACGGCCTCGATGAACTGCACACCGCGCAGCCCGTCGGCGATGGTGGGGAAGTGGCTGGCCTTGTCGGCCCTGATCGCCTTGCGGCCGCTGCGCGCGGCGCGCAGGTGCTGGGCAATCTCGGCGTACAGGGACGCAAAGGCTTCGAGGTAGCCCTCGGGATGGCCGCCGGGAATGCGGGCCAGGCGCGCACCGGCGGCATCGAATCCCGGCCCGGCACGCTCCAGGATCTGCGTGGGTTGGCCCAGCAGCGTGAAGCGCAGCTGGTTGGGCTGCTCCTGGCGCCATTCGATGCCGCCCTTGCTGCCGTAGACGCGCAGGCGCAGGTCGTTCAGATGGCCGGGTGCCACCTGGCTGGCCCAGATCATGCCGCGCGCACCGTTGGCATAGCGCAGCATCACCTGAGCGTTGTCGTCGATGGCACGGCCGGGCACGAAGCTGTTCAGCTCGGCGCAGACCTGGAACAGCGGTTGGCCGGTCACGTAGTCGGCCAGGTGCCAGGCATGCGAGCCGATGTCGCCGATGGCGCCGCCGCCGGCCTGGGCCGGGTCGGTGCGCCAGGCGGCCTGCTTGTTGCCACCCTGCTCCAGTGGCTCGGCCAGCCAGTCCTGCGGGTACTCGGCCTGCACGACGCGCAGCTCGCCCAGGCAGCCGGACTGCACCATCTTGCGCGCCACGCGCACCATCGGATAGGCGCTGTAGTTGTGCGTCACCGCGAACAGCAGGTTGCGCTTGCGCGCCAGCGCGAGCAAGGCCTTGGCATCGGCGCTGCGCGTCGTGACGGGCTTGTCGCAGATGACGTGGATGCCCGCCTTCAGGAAGGCCGTGGCCACCGGCGCATGCAGGTGGTTGGGCGTGACGATGGCGACGGCCTCGATGCCGTCCTCGCGCGCCGCCTCGGCCTGGGCCATGGCTTCGTAGCTGTCGTAGCAGCGCTCGGGCGCGAGGCCCAGCGCGAGGCCGGAGCGCAGCGCCTTGTCGGCCGAGGACGACAGCGCGCCGGCCACCAGTTCGTACTCGTCGTCCAGACGGGCGGCGATGCGGTGCACGGCGCCGATGAAGGCGCCCTCCCCGCCGCCGACCATGCCGAGGCGGATGCGTGGGGACTTCGTGGTCGTGGCCATCACGCGATCCCCAGCATGCGGCGCAGTTGGGCCGGGTCGGTCTCGGCACCGGCGAAGTCGTCGAAGGCCTTCTCGGTCACGCGGATGATGTGGTCGCGGATGAAGGGCGCGCCCTCCGCGGCGCCCTGCTCCGGATGCTTGAGGCAGCACTCCCATTCCAGCACCGCCCAGCCCTTGAAGTCGTATTGCGCCATCTTGGAGAACACGGCCTTGAAGTCCACCTGGCCATCGCCCAGCGAGCGGAAGCGGCCCGCGCGGTCCACCCAGGACTGGAAGCCACCATAGACGCCCTGGCGGCCATCCGGGCGGAACTCGGCGTCCTTGACGTGGAAGACCTTGATGCGCTCGTGGTACAGGTCGATGAACTGCAGGTAGTCCAGCTGCTGCAGCACGAAGTGCGACGGGTCGTAGGCGATGTTCAGGCGGCGGTGGCCGTCCACGCGCTCCAGCAGCATGTCGAACGTGACGCCGTCGTGCAGGTCCTCGCCGGGGTGCAGCTCGAAGGCGATGTCCACGCCGGCCTCGTCGTAGGCGTCCAGGATGGGCTTCCAGCGCCGCGCCAGCTCGTCGAAGGCGGTCTCCACCAGCCCGGCCGGCCGCTGCGGCCAGGGGTACAGGAAGGGCCAGGCCAGCGCGCCGGGGAAGCTGATGCTGGCCTTCAGGCCCAGATGCTGTGAGGCCTTGGCCGTCTTCAGCACCTGCTGGACCGCCCAGGCCTGGCGCTCCGCCGGCTTGCCGCGCAGGGCCTCGGGCGCGAAGGCGTCGAAGGCCTCGTCATAGGCCGGGTGCACGGCCACCAGCTGGCCCTGCAGATGGGTGCTCAGCTCGGTGATCTGGATGCCGTGGGCGCGGGCCACGCCGGCGAACTCGTCACAGTAGTCCTTGGACCGTGCGGCGGTGTCGAGGTCGAACAGCCGCGCATCCCAGGTCGGCACCTGCACGCCGCGGTAGCCGAGCGAGGCAGCCCATTGGGTGATGGCGGGCCAGGAGTTGAAGGGCGCCTGATCCTGCGCGAACTGCGCCAGGAAGATCGCCGGACCTTGGAGGGTGGTAGGCATGTCGTACTGCTCTGGAAGAAGGTGGAGGCGGCGGCCGGGCCGCCTCCGGAGGAGGGGCCGGGCTCAGAACTTGGCGCTCACGCGCACGCCGTAGGTCCGGGGCTCGCCGATGTTGATGGAGCCGGGCTGGCGGGTCTCGGCCGTGATCACGTCGCTGAGGTTCTTCACGAAGCCCTGCACGGTGTAGCGGCCGTCGGCGCTGTGCCAGGCCAGCTGTGCGTCGTACTTGGTGAACGACGGCTGGCGGTAGCGGGTGGCGTAGTCGTCGCCGTAGCTGCTGAGCAGGTAGCCGCTGTTGTAGCGGGCGGACACGCCGGCCTCCACGTAGGCGCCGCTGCTCAGGTCGAAGCTGTGCGTGTAGCCCAGCCGTGCCGAGCCCTTGGGCGCACGGTCCAGCTGCTGGCCGGTCCAGTCGATGACGACGGTGGGCGCCGCCGGCGGCTTGTTGACCGGCTGGTAGTTGCCGAAGCGGGTCTTGTTGTAGGCGATGCCGAAGTCCACGGTGCCGTCGTCCCAGGGGCGGGCGCGGCCCTCCAGCTCCAGGCCGGTCATCTTGGCCGACGCCGCATTGACGGTGCGCGAGCCGCAGGTGTTGATGCCCTGGGCGTTGGTGGTGCAGACGGTGGAGGTGAGCTGCAAGTCGGTGTAGTCGTAGGCGAACACCGAGGCATTGAGCTGCAGGCGGTTGTCGAACGCCTGCGTCTTCACGCCCAGCTCGAAGGCCTTGAGCTTCTCGGGGCTGTAGGTCAGCGTGTCGCTGCTGGTGTTGAAGCCGCCGGCCTTGTAGCCGGTGGACACATGGCCGTAGACGAACGTGCTCTTGCTCAGATCCCAGTCCAGGCCCAGTTTCCAGGTGGACTGCGAGAAGTCCACCGTGCGGGCGAAGGGGGCCACCGGGATGGTCAGGCCACCGCCGTTGAAGTCATCGCGGGCGCTCTTGGTGTCCTTGCTGTAGCGCACACCCGTCACCAGCTTGAGGCTGTCGGTCAGCGCATAGCGGCTCTGGCCGAACACCGCCTTGGCTTCGTTCTTCACCGTCGGCTCGAACCTCAGGCGGAAGGTGAAGTTGGGGTTGATGAAGGTGTTGTAGCGGATGCTGCGCGTGATGTCCTCGTCGAACAGGTAGGCGCCCACCACCCAGGTCAACGGGCCTGTGCCCGTCGAGTGCAGGCGCAGCTCATGCGACAGCTGCTCGGACTCGCCGGCCAGCGTCTGCCCCAGGAAGGGCGCGCCGTTGAACGGCGAGATGAAGCTGTTGGACAGCGTGGACTTCAGGTGCCCCAGCTGGTAGACCAGCTCGGTCGGCCCGAAGTTGTGGCGGAACTCGGCGCGCAGGCCGTTGTTCTCGTTGAGGCGGTAGGTGTCACGGGCGTAGTAGGGGTCGACCGTGCGCTTGGCATCTTCGTTGCCGTCTATCCAGACCGGATCCAGCAGGTCGTTGTACCAGTTGGCATTGCCGCCCTTGGGCGTGCCCGTGAAGAAGGCCTTCATCATCGTCGGCGTGAAGCCGTTGGCGTTGACCTTGCTGTGCTCGGCCGTCAACAGCAGGCTGGTGTCGGGCGAGAAGGTCAGCATCGCGTGCAGGCGCGCGGCCATGTCGTCCTGGTCTTCCAGGCCGAAGCCGCCACCGCCCTTGAGGTAGGTGGCGCGCTTGTTGGCGCCGACGGCGGCGCGCAGCTTCAGCAGCTCGTTGACCGGCACGTCGATGGCGGCCTCCACGCGGCGGGCGTCGTAGTTGCCCAGCTCCACGCTCACCGAGCCACCCAGCCGCTTGCCGGGCTTGTTGCTGATGACGTTGACCGCGCCGCCGGTGGCATTGCGGCCATACAGCGTGCCCTGCGGGCCGCGCAGCACCTCGATGCGCTGCACGTCCAGGAAGGACGAGAACTGCGACTCGGGCCGGCCGACGTACATGCCGTCGATGTTGAAGGCATTGGACGGATCGCCGCGCTCCGTGTTGTTGATGCTCATGACGCCGCGGATGTTGATCTGCAGCCGGCCCGACTCCTGGCCGATCTGCACGCTGGGGCTCAGCTCCTGCAACGCACGGGCATCGACCGCGCCGGACAGGCGCAGCTGTTCGCCGTCGATGACCGACAGCGCCACGGCCGTCTTGGACGCCGGCTGCATCACCTTCTGGGCGGTGACGATGACCGTCGGCAGCTCGTTGCGCGAGGGTGCGCTGCCGGCCTGCTCGGGTGCCGGCGCGGCGGCTTCGGCGGGCTGCGCCGCTTGGGGCTGCGCAAAAACCTGCCCGGCGGCCAGGGCCAGGGCGGTCAGTACCAGGGGTCGGATCTCGGGACGGACGGCATGCTTCACGGGTTTGTCTCCTTGTCGTTGTGGGTGCGACCTCATGCGGGCCGCTCACCGGAGCGCTATCGCTCTCGTTGATCTAGTGTCGATAAGGTAAGCGTTTTCCCGTTTTTCATCCCACAGGGTTTACGCGGGCGAGCAGCACTTCGCATCAATGGGCGGCATCAATGCCGTGAATGCATCTTTACCCATGTAAATGGCGACGCCTCCAACCTGAGAAAGGCGGCCACAGGCCTGACAGCGCTAGCCGACGGCGCCTCGGGTCTTCTACGGGTCATGGGGGTTTTAACGGGAATTCATGAAATGCATTTCCCGCTATGCTCGACCGATGACCACTCCCCCCTCCCGCAGCACCCGCCCGGGCCGCACCCAGCCGGCCGGCGACGCAGCGGCCACCACCGCCTCCATCGCCGCCGTGGCGGCGCTGGCCGGCGTGTCAACGGCCACCGTGTCCCGCGTGCTGAACCAGAGCAAGCCGGTCAATGCCCAGACGCGCGAACGCGTGGAGGCGGCGGTGGCCCAGCTGAGCTACCGCGCCAACCCGTTTGCGCGCAGCCTCATCAGCGGCGAGAGCCGGCTCATCCTGGTCGTCGTGCCCGACATGGCCAACCCCTTCTTCGCCGAGATCGTGCAGGGCATCGAGTCGGTCATGCGCCGGCATGGCTACAACATCGTGCTGTCACTGGCGGCCGGCGAAGGGCCGCTGGACCCGGTGTACGACCGCCTGACCGACGGCGTCATCAGCATGGCCCATGCCCACAGCCAGCGCTCCGGCGCGGACGGCACGGCCAGGCGCGACATCCCCTGGGTGGCCTGTTCCGAGGTCGTGACGGGCTCGGACATGCCCTACGTCAGCATCGACCACCGGCAGGCGGCCCTGGACGCGGTGCAATACCTGCTGAACCGCGGCCACCGCCGCATCGCGCTGATCACCGCGGCGGAGGACTACGCCTGGGCCCAGCAGCGCCGGCTGGGCTATGAAACCGCCATGCAGCGCGCCGGGCTGGCCGTCGACCCCGCCTTCATCCGCGTCGCATCCGGCACCGACTACGGCGACGGCAGCGCGGCCGCCGGCGGCCTGATGACGCTGCCCGAGCCGCCCACCGCCGTGTTCGCCGTGGCCGACACGCTGGCCATCGGCGCGATCAAGGCCTTCCGCCGCGCCGGGCGGCGCGTGCCGGAAGACATCGCCGTCGTCGGCTTCGACAACGTGCCCCTGGCCCAGGTGTTCGAGCCGGGGCTGACCACCATCGCCCAGCCGATGCGCGAGCTGGGCGCCGCCGCGGCCGAGCTGCTGCTGGACTCGCTGGCGGGCCGCCGCCCCACGCCGCGCGTGCTGCCGCACGCGCTGGTCGTGCGCGACTCTGGCTGAGCCGCCATGCGCTTCAACAAGCTGGACCTGAACCTGCTCGTCGCGCTGGACGCGCTGCTGCTGGAGAGCAGCATCAGCCGCGCAGCCGAGCGCGTGCACCTGAGCCAGGGCGCGATGAGCAATGCGCTGGCCCGCCTGCGCGAGCACTTCGGCGACGAGCTGCTGGTGGCCGTAGGCCGGCGCATGGAGCCCACGCCGCGCGCGCAGGCGCTGGCGCCGATGGTGCGCGACCTGCTCGTGCGCATCGACGCCACGCTGCAGGCCCAGCCGCTGTTCGACCCGACCACGACGGAGCGCAGCTTTCGCATCGTCGCGTCCGACTACTCCATGTGGGTGTTCGTGCCGCAGCTGCTGCGCTACGCCGACCGGCTCGGCGCCACGGCGCGCTTCGAGTTCCTGCCCCAGGTGGGCAACGCGACGCAGGCGCTGGAGCGCGGCGAGGCCGACCTGCTCATCATCCCGCTGCGCTATGTGTCGCCCGAGCACCCAGCTGCGGCGCTGTTCCGGGACGAGTTCACCTGCCTGATGGACGCCCACAACCCGCTGGCCGGCCAACCGCTGACGCGCGAGGCCTATGCCTCCGCAGGCCACGCGGTGATGCAGCCGCCGGGCACGCCGTCGTCCGCCATCGACGCCACCCACCTGCAGCAGCTGGGCATCGCGCGGCGGGTGGAGGTGGCGTCGTACAGCTTCTCGTCGCTGCCGGGCCTCATCGCCGGCACCCGGCGGCTGGCGACGGTGCAGCGGCGCATCGCCCGCCAGGCCTGCCAGCACCTGCCATTGGTCAGCGTGGACCCCGCGTTCGAGTTGCCCGTCGTGGACCAGCGCCTGCAATGGCACCGCCACCGCGCCACCGACCCTGGCCTGCTGTGGCTGCGCGAGACGCTGATGGCGGCCGCGCGTCAGATGGACGCCTGATCCAGCGTCTCGCCCGCCTGCCGGAACAGCGCGCGCAGCCAGGCAATGCCCTGGTCCTGCGAGCGGTACTTGTGCCACTGGATGGCCTGCTGCATGGGCGGGATCGCGATGGGGCAGGGCAGGATGGCCAGGGGCCACACCGGCATCATCAGCCGGGCCAGACGTTCGTGCAGCGTGGCGATGAGCTCCGTGCCCACCAGCAAGCCCGGCATGGGCGCAAAGCCATAGCTCGTGGCGGCCACGCGGCGGCTCACGCCCAGACGCTTGACGAAGGCATCCTCGAACGCGCTGGCGCGCACGGCCTGCGGCCGCATGACGATGTGCTGTTCGGCCAGGTAGCGCTCCAGCGACAGCGCCTGCGGCTGCTGCGCCAGCCGGCTGCCGGCCCACACCACGCAGACGAAACGTTCCTCGTACAACACCTCGTGCGGGTGCTCGTCCGACATCAGGGTCCGCGGCAGCACCAGCAGGTCGGCCTCGCCGCGCTCCAGGTCGCGCTGCGGGTTGTCCACCTGGGGCAGGAACTCGAACTTCACCGTGCTGCGCTGCGCCGCGGCGGCGGCCATCACACGCGGGCAGATCACCATCTGCGTGTAGTCGGACGTGAAGATCTTGAAGACCCGCTCGCTGAGCGTGGCGTCGAAGCTGGGCTGCATCGCGATGGTGCTGTCCACCCGCACCAGCACGTCGCGCACCGCCTGCTGCAGCGCCTCGGCCCGCGGCGTGGGCTCCATGCGCCGCCCCACCTGCACCAGCAGGTCGTCGCCGAAATAGTCACGCAGCCGGGACAGCGCATCGCTGGTGGCCGAGGGGCTGAGGTTCAGCCGCTGGGCCGCGCGCGTCACGCTGCACTCGGTCAGCAGCGCGTCCAGCGCCACGAGGAGATTCAGGTCCAGTCGATTGAAGCGCATGGCCACCCACGATTCGGTTTCGTCGAATTATGGAATGGACGGAATCCGCTTTTCCGAATGATGGCCAGGCCCTAGCCTGCGTCCATGTTCAAGTATTTCCCCACCAACTACGTCTGGAACCTCTCGGTCGACCTGGCCATCGAGATGGGTGCGCGCATCGGCGAGATCGAGGCCATGTGCGCCCCGCTGCAGGACGCCGCCAAGGCGCCCGACGCGGCCGGCACCCAGGCCTTCCGCGAGACCTGGGTGCGCATGGCGGACCAGCTGTGCGAACTGGCCGACGAGGACCGGGCCCGCGGCCGGCAACTGTCGGCCGGCGAGAAGCTGCGCCGCGCTGCCAGCTACCTGATCACGGCCGAGCGTCTGCAGGCGCACAACGCCCCGGGCCGCCGCGCGCTGTACGAGCGCGAGCTGGCGCTGTTCCAGCAGGGCTCGGCGCTGATGGGTGATCGCGTGCAGCGGGTCGAGATCCCCTACGAGGGCGGCCACCTGTCGGCGCTGTACCTGCCGGCCGAGGGCCTGCGGCCCGGCGAGCGCGCGCCGCTGCTGGTGCAGCTCAACGGCCTGGACTCGACCAAGGAGATGAAATACCTCGTGGGCCTGCCGGCCTGGCTGGCGCGGCGCGGCGTGTCCTCGCTGGTGGTCGACCAGCCCGGCACCGGCGAGGCGCTGCGGCTGCACGGGCTGACGGCGCGTTTCGACGCCGAGCACTGGGCCAGCCGCGTTGTCGACTGGCTGGAACAGCACCCCGAGGTCGACGCGAAGCGCATCGGCTGCGAGGGCGTGTCGCTGGGCGGCTACTACTGCCCGCGCGCGGTGGCCATGGAGCCGCGCTTCGCCTGCGGCGTGGCCTGGGGCGCCAACCACGACTGGCGCGACGTGCAGAAGCGCC
>CBFGPX010000008.1:0-43500 GCA_965650725.1 uncultured Comamonadaceae bacterium
CGAAGCCCTTGTGCACGCGGTAGCTGATGGCGCGGTCGTTGTAGAGCGACGCGAACACCTCGCGCATCTTGTGCAACACCTCGTCGATGCCATGCACGTTCAGGAAGGTCTCCTGCTGGCCGGCGAAGGAGGCGTCGGGCAGGTCTTCCGCGGTGGCGGAGGAGCGCACGGCGAAGGTGGCGTCCGGGTTGTCGGCCGTCAGCTGCGCATAGGCAGCGCGCACACCGGCTTCCAGGTCGGCCGGGAAGGGCTGGTTCTCGATCCAGCCGCGGATCTCCGCGCCGGCCTCGGCCAGCGCGCGGACGTCGTCGGTGTTGAGCGAGCTCAGGCGCGCCGCGATGCGCGCGTCCAGCCCCTCATGCTTGAGGAACTGCCGGAAGGCGTGCGCGGTCGTCGCAAAGCCGCCGGGGACGCGCACGCCGCTGGCGGCGAGCTGCGAGATCATTTCGCCGAGGCTGGCGTTCTTGCCGCCAACGACCTCGACATCGGTCATCCTCAGGTTCTCAAACGGTACGACCAGGGCGGTCGCCTCGAACAGGGTGGACATGGAAAAACTCCGGGAGGTTGAAAAACCGGTGTCGTCGCGTCGTCCAGGCCCGGCGCCGAGCTGAAAGGCTCAAGGCAGGCGCGGCTCCATCCATTTCTGGATTCTTCTGGGAGGAAGGAGGCGCGCATCAGGGCGGTTTGCGAGGAAATTGCCGCAGATTCTAGGCGGTTCGTACCTGCACGTAACCGCCACCGGCTGTGCACAATGACCGCGTGACCGCCGAAACCGCCGCCGACGTCAATCCGCACTACCTGGACCACGTGGTCCGTGTCTCCGAGTCCCGGCCGGTCGAAGCCACCGAGGACATCCTCAGCCAGAACGGCATCAAGCTGCTGGCCAAGGGTGCGCAGATCAACGCCAAGGTGCGCGAGCGTCTGCTGATGCACAAGCTCAGCAAGCCGCTGGAGGACTGCATCCAGGTCACCGCCGGCGTCATGCCCGAGAGCTTCGGCCCGCTGGGTGAGGAGCTGCTGCTGCAGCACCCGCTGCTCAGGACCTTGTGCGCCCACGATCTCTACCCCGGCGCCCCGGCAACGCTGGCGACGCTGAAGCTCAGCGTGCCCGTGCAGTCGCTGCTCACCGTCTATGCCGAGCATCAGGGCGATCGCCTGAAGCACACCGCGGGCGTGGCCATGCTGGCGCTGGCGCTGGCGCGGCGCATGCTGCCCGGCGAGACCGAGCGCCACCGCATGCTGGCCCTGGCCGGCCTGCTGCACGACGTCGGCGAGCTCTACATCGACCCACGCTACCTGCGCCCAGGCACGCCGCTGGGGCCCGCGGAATGGCGGCATGTGGCGTCGCACCCCTTGGTCGGCGAGCGGGTGCTGCGCGGCATGCCCGGCGCCGGCAAGAAGGTGGCCGCCGCGGTGCTGCACCACCACGAACGGCTGGACGGCTTTGGCTACCCACGCGGCGTCAGCGGCAAGGCCCTGCCGATCGAGGGACAGATCCTGGCCGCGGCCGAGTGGCTGATGGCCTTCATCGAGAGCGGCACGACGGCGCTGGCACGCGCCAGCGTGTCGACCAAGCTCATCCCCGGCGAGTTCAGCCGCGAGCTGACCGAGGCCATCACCACGGCGGCGGCCGGCCTGCCGCACATCGCCCCGCGCATGGAGCCCGACGCCATCGAGGAAGCGCTGCCGCGCGTGGTCGCCATCGCCGGCGCGCTGCAGCGCTTTCGCCAGGCCCGGCCCTGGATGGAGGAGCGCATCGCTGCCGCCCGCCCGGCGCTGCGCGCGGTGCTGGACGCTGGGCTGCAGCGGCTGCTGCGCATCCAGACGGCGTTCTCCAGCACGGGGCTGAATGCACACCATCCGGACGAACTGGCAGCCGTGCTGTCCGAGCAGCGCGATGCCGACCTGCAGGCCGAGCTGGTCAGCGTCATCGGCGAGCTGGAGTGGCGGCTGCGCGAACTGGAGCGCGAATCGCTGCTGCGCGTGGGCCTGCTGCCCGAGGCCGAACAGGCCGTCATGCGGAACTTCATCGGCCGGCTCAAGGGCCAGGTCTGAGGCGCTGGCTATCATGGGCTCGCCTTGAACTCCGCGAGCTGTAGCCATGAACGCCAGAACCGTTTACTTCGTCTCTGACGGCACCGGCATCACGGCGGAGACCTTCGGCAACTCCATCCTGGCGCAGTTCTCCATCAAGGCGCGCCATGTGCGTCGCCCCTTCGTCGACACCGCCGACAAGGCGCAGGCCGTGGTCGCCGAAATCAACGAGGCCGCCATCCGCGAGGGCCAGCGCCCCATCGTGTTCGCGACGCTGGTGGACCGCGAGGTGCTGAAGATCGTCCGCGAGCACTGCCAGGGCCGCGTGATGGACATGTTCGGCACCTTCATCGAACCGCTGGAAGACGAGTTCGGCATCAAGAGCAACCACCGCGTGGGCCGCTTCTCCGACGTGGCGCAGAGCCAGGAGTACCACGACCGCATCGAGGCCATCAACTTCTCGCTGGCGCACGACGACGGCCAGTCGGCCAAGAACCTGGACGTGGCCGACGTGATCCTCGTGGGCGTGTCGCGCTCGGGCAAGACGCCCACGTCGCTGTATCTCGCCATGCAGCACGGCATCAAGGCCGCCAACTACCCGCTGATCCCCGAGGACTTCGAGCGCCGCAAGCTGCCCGCGCCGCTGCTGCCGCACAAGCGCAAGTGCTTCGGCCTGACCATCGACCCCGAGCGACTCAGCAGCATCCGCAACGAGCGCCGCCCCGGCAGCAAGTACGCCGACACGCTGAACTGCCGCTACGAGGTCAACGAGGCCGAGGCCATGATGAAGCGCGAGGGCATCTCGTGGCTGTCGTCCACGCACAAGAGCATCGAAGAGATCGCGACGACCATCCTGCGCGACATCCGGCCGGATCGATTGGTCTACTGATCCGATGCCCGCCTCGGCGCTCGCCCTCGTCCTCACCGCCGCCCTCCTTCACGCCCTCTGGAACCTCGCCGCCAAGAAATGGGGCGGCGGGCCGCATTTCGTGCTGACCTGTGCGGTCGGCGTCGTCATCTTCTGGCTGCCCGCCGTGCTGTGGATAGGGCTGGACGAAGTGCCTGGCTGGACGCCGCTGAACTGGGGCTTCATCGGGGCCAGCGCGGTCGTGCACCTGCTGTACTTCAACTGCCTGATCGCCGGTTACCGGCACAGCGACCTGACCGTCGTCTACCCGGTGGCGCGCGGCAGCGGGCCGCTGCTGTCGGCCATCGCCGCCGTCGTGCTGCTGAGCGAACACCTGGGCGTCTACGGTGCGCTGGGCCTGGCGGGCGTGGTGGGCGGCATCCTGGTCATCACGATGGGGCCGCGCCTCATCGGCCGCGGCGTGTCGCACGACGCCGAGGCCGCAAGGCGGCGCCGACTCGGCATCTGCTGGGGCGCGGCGACCGGCGCACTGATCGCCGGCTACACGGTGCTGGACGGCTACGCGGTCAAGGTGCTGGCGATGTCGCCGCTGCTGCTGGACTACTTCGGCAATGTGCTGCGCGTGCTCATGCAGTTGCCCGTCACGCTGCGGCAGACGCACAGCTTCTGGCCGGAAGTGCAGCGCTCGTGGCGGGGCATCCTGGCCGTCGCCGTGCTGGGCCCGGCGGCCTATGTGCTGGTGCTGCTGGCCGTGAAGGAGGCGCCGCTGTCGCGCGTGGCGCCGGCGCGCGAAGTGTCCATGCTGATCGCGGCGCTGCTGGGCGGGCAGCTGCTGGGCGAAGGCGAGCGCGGCTGGCGGCTGGCGGGCGCGGCGCTGATCGGCGCCGGGGTCGTCGCGCTAGCGCTGTAGCAGGCCGTCGTAGACCTCGACGTAGCGTCGTGCGGCCTCGTCCCAGCCGAAGCGCTGCCGCATCGCCGCGTCGCGCACGCGGGCCCAGTATTGCGGCCGGCTCCACAGCGCGAACGCGCGCCGCAGCGCGCGACGGTAGGCATCGGCCGTGAAGGCGTTGAAGACGAAGCCCGTCGCCGTGCCGTCGGCAAGGTCCTCCAGCGTCGTGTCCACCACCGTGTCGGCGAGGCCGCCCACACGGTGCACCAGCGGCAGCGCGCCGTAGCTGAGGCCGTAGAGCTGGGTCAGCCCACAGGGCTCGAAGCGGCTGGGCACCAGCACCACGTCGCTGCCGGCATAGATGCGGTGGGCCAGGCCCTCGTCCATGCCGGTGCGGTGGGCGACCTGGCCCGGGTGCCTGGCGGCCGCGGCTGCGAACTCGGCTTCGAGGCGCGCATCGCCGCTGCCGAGCACGACCAGCTGGCCGCCGGCATCGAGCAGGTCGTCCAGCGCCTGCAGCACCAGTGGCAGGCCCTTCTGCTCGGTCAGCCGGCTGACGATGCCGAACAGCGGCGCCTCGGGCTTCACGTCCAGCCCGCATTCGCGCTGCAACGCGGCCTTGCAGTCGGCCTTGCCTTCGGGCCGGTCCACGTCGAAGGGCCGGACGAGGCTGCGGTCGCGCACCGGCGACCACAGACCGTAGTCCACGCCGTTCAGGATGCCGTGCAGCGCGCCGGCGCGGTGGCGCAGCAGGCCGTCCAGGCCACAACCCTGCTCGGGCGTCTGGATCTCGCGTGCATAGCCAGGGCTGACGGTGGTGATCGCGTCGGCGAAATGCAGGCCGGCCTTCATGAAGCTGACCTGGCCATAGAACTCGACGCCCTCCACCGCGTAATGCACGGGCGGCAGGCCCAGGTCGCAGAACGTCTCGGCCGGGAACAGCCCCTGGTAGGCCAGGTTGTGCACGGTGAACACCGTGCGCGCCTCGGTGCGACGGCGCGCGCGGCTGGCGGCGATGTGCGCGCAGGCCAGGCCGGCGTGCCAGTCGTGGGCGTGAACGATGTCGGGCCGCCAGCTCGCATCCACGCCCTCGGCCAGCCGCGCCGCCGCCAATCCAAGCAGCGCGAAGCGGCGGTGGTTGTCGGCATAGGCCACGCCGGCGGCGTCGGCATAGGGGTTGCCAGGGCGGTCGAACAGGCCCGGCGCATCCAGCACGTAGATCGGCATCGCGAAGCCCGGCAGCCGGCCGCGCAGCAGCGCCGCCCGGCCCTCGCTCCAGGGCAGCGCAACGGGCGCGACCGCGCACTCCTGGGTCAGCGATTCGCGGATGGCCGGAAAGCCCGGCACCAGCAGCCGCGGCTCGGCGCCCGCCATGGCCAATGCCGCAGGCAGCGCGCCGGCCACGTCGGCCAGGCCGCCGGTCTTCAGCAGCGGGAACAGCTCCGCGCTGACTTGCAGCACCCGCATCTCAGCACTCCGCAGCACGTCGTGCCTTCATCGGGCCGCTCCCTAGCCGGCCCGTCGGGCGATGTGCTCGCCGGTCGAGCCGGCGAGCATCGCCGTCCCCACGGGGGCCGAGGCCGGACACCAAGAGTCCTGAGGACTCTTGGTGCCTGCCGAGGCGCTGTGGCCTCTGGCCGCAGCGCGGTCCCGGCCAACGTACTCGTTGGACGAGGGGCCTCACAGCCTGGCGAGCATCTGCTTGGTGATGAGCACCACGCCGTTCTCGGTGCGCTCGAAGCGCTGCGCATCCAGCTTGGCGTCCTCGCCGACGACGAGGCCATCGGGAATCTCGCAGCCGCGGTCGATGATGACCTTGGTGAGCCGGCAGTGGCGGCCCACGCTGACGCCCGGCAGCAGCACGCTCTGGTGGATGTTGCAGAAGGAGCGGATGCGCACGTTGTTGAACAGCACCGTCTGCACGACGTGCGAGCCCGACACGATGCAGCCCCCGCTGACGATGGTGTTGACCGTCATGCCGTGCATGCCGTTGTGGTCGGGGATGAACTTGGCCGGCGGCAGCTGGCGCTGGTAGGTCCAGATGGGCCAGTCGGTGTCGTAGATGTCCAGCTCGGGGCTGATGGACGCGAGGTCGAGGTTGGCGGCCCAGAACGCGTCCAGCGTGCCGACGTCGCGCCAGTAGGGCGGCGCGCCGTTGGGGTTGTGGATGCAGCTCATGCCGAAGGGGTGTGCCACGGCGCGCTGTTCGGCAACGACCTTCGGGATCACGTCCTTGCCGAAGTCGTGGCTGGAGGCCGGGTCGGCCAGGTCCTCGGCCAGCAGGCGGTAGAGGTAGTCGGCGTTGAAGATGTAGATGCCCATGCTGGCCAGGCAGGTGCTGTCGCTGCCGGGCATGCAGGGGGGATCGGCAGGCTTTTCCTGGAAGGCCGTGATGTGGCGCTCGGCATCGACGGCCATGACGCCGAAGGCGCTGGCCTCGGCCTTGGGCACCTCGATGCAGCCCACCGTGCAGCCGGCGCCGGTGTTGACGTGGTCCACCAGCATGGACGAGTAGTCCATCTTGTAGATGTGGTCGCCGGCCAGCACGACGATGTACTCGGCGCCGGTGCTCTGGATGATGTCCAGGTTCTGGTAGACGGCGTCGGCCGTGCCGCGATACCAGCTCTCCTCGTCGACGCGCTGCTGGGCAGGCATCAGGTCCACGGTCTCGTTCAGTTCGGCGCGCAGGAAGCTCCAGCCGCGCTGGATGTGGCGCAGCAGCGAATGGCTCTTGTACTGCGTGACCACGCCGATGCGGCGAATGCCGCTGTTGACGCAGTTGCTCAGCGCGAAATCGATGATGCGGAACTTGCCGCCGAAGTAGACGGCCGGCTTGGCGCGGGCGTCGGTGAGCTGCTTGAGCCGAGAGCCGCGGCCGCCCGCCAGGACGAGGGCGATGGCGCGGCGGGACAGCTGGTGCGGCGAAAGTGCGATGGCCATGGGGTGTCCCGATGTTGTTCTGCCCCAGTCTGCGGGGGCGGTCTGGCTGCCGCCAGCGGGGGTTCCCGCAAATGCTAGCCCGACCCGGAGGGCTCCAAGCAATTGCCAGCCCTCGAAGCCCCGGCGCCGTGCGGGCGCCGCTTCTCCAGCCGGCAACGCAGGCCGGCCGCGACCGCGAAGCCGCGGCTCGTCGGCCCCCGCGACAGCGAACGGCTGCTCTGCGCCAGATCAAACTCGCAAATGAGATTGATTCGCATTTGATGTCTAAAATGACTGCCGACCCTTACTCCCACCACAGCGCACGCCACCGGCTCTCGCGAGCCGATCGCCACCCCGCCTGCCCCGTCCTCATGAACAAGCCATTCCCCCTGACGGCCATCGCCGTCGCCGCCATCTGCGCCCTGCTGGGCGAAGCCCACGCCCAGACGCAGGCGCCCACGCAGCAGATCGAGTCGGTCGTCGTCACCGGCAAGCGCGCCAACCGCATCTCCAAGGGCGCCACCGGCCTGGCCCTTGAGCTGAAGGAGACGCCGCAGACCATCAGCACGCTGGACAAGGAAGACATCGCCAACTTCGGCCTGACCGGCAGCAACGAGGCGCTGGGCCTGGCCACCGGCATCAACGTCGAGCAGTACGAAACCAACCGCGCCACCTTCAACGCGCGCGGCTTCGAGATCCAGCTGACCCAGCTGGACGGCCTGGGCATGACCAACTCCTGGGGCACGGTGGTGGGCCGCGAGGACACCTTCCTGTTCGAGAAGATCGAGCTGATCCGCGGCGCCAACGGCCTGCTGACCGGCGTCGGCAACGCCTCCGGCACCATCAACTACGTGCGCAAACGCCCCACCAACCAGGACGGCGGCGAGCTCAACCTGAGCTTCGGCTCGTGGAACAAGAAGCGCGCCGCGCTGGACTACAACAAGGTGCTGAGCGCCGACGGCGCCTGGGCCGGGCGCCTCATCGTGGCCCGCGAGGACAAGGACTCCTACCTGCGCGACCTGAAGGACCGGCGCACGACGGCCTACGGCGTGGTGGACGGCCAGATCGGCGACAACGGCGTGCTGACCGTGGGCCTGACCGCCATCGACAGCCGGCAGGACTCGCCCATGTGGGGCTCGCTGACGCTGCTGCGCGCGGACGGCACGCAGATCGACCTGCCGGTGGGCTCGTCCACCTCGCAGAAGTGGACCTACTGGAACACCAAGTCCTTCAGCGGCTTCGTCGAGTACGCGCACCGGCTGTCCGACGACTGGGAGGCCAAGGCCACCTACAACCGGCGCCACGGCGACGAATCCACCAAGCTGTTCTACGCCTTCGGTGCGCTGCAGCCGGACAACACCGGCCTGGTGGGCTGGCCCTACCGCAGCGAGACCGACACCGAGCACCAGGTGCTGGACGTCAACCTCAGCGGCCAGTTCAGCGCGTTCGGCCGCAAGCACAGCCTGCTGGTCGGCGTGAACCGCTCCAGCGAGGACGTGGCGACCGACACCTATGTCGCCAATGGCGACTGCAGCGCGACGCCGGCCATGCCCGCGCTGCCCGCCCTGCCCTATGGCGGCGACGTGATCCCCGAGCCCGCCTGGGGCCAGCGCACCGCCTGCGTCAGCGGCGAGCAGACGCTGACCCGGCTGTACGTCGCGTCGCGCCTCTCGCTGAGCGACTCGCTGAAGCTCATCGCCGGCGCGAACGCCATGCGCCACCTCCGCGGCGGCCAGCCGCGCTACGGCAGCGGCGGCAAGTTGCTGGACCCCAAGACCGAGGAGGTCAGTCCCTACCTGGGCCTGACCTACGGGTTCACGCCCGACCTGCTGGGCTATGTGTCGTACTCCGACATCTTCCTGCCACAGGAGCAGGCCGACGCCGATGGCAACCTGCTCGCGCCCGTCAAGGGCATCAACACGGAAGCAGGCCTGAAGGCCGAGTGGCTGAACAAGTCGCTGCTGACCACGCTGGCCGTCTTCACGGCCAAGCAGCAAGGCCTGGCGACCTATGGCGGCATGACCGCGGGCGGCCAGTACTGGTATCTGCCCATGGACGTGAAGTCCAAGGGCTTCGAGGTCGAGGCGACCGGCCGGCTGGGCAGGGACGCCAAGCTCACCGTGGGCTACACCCGCCTGATGCTGACCGGCCCGGACGGCAAGGACATCTATGAATGGGTGCCGCGCAACACGCTGAACTTCAACCTGTCGGGCCGCCTGCCCGCGCTGCCGGCGCTGAACCTCGGCGTGGCCGGCCGCTGGCAGTCCGACGTCTACAAGGTCGGCAGCGCCAGGCAGGGCGCCTACTTCAAGGCCGATGCCTTCGCCGCCTACGACCTGAACGACCGCACCACGCTGCGCCTGAACGTCAGCAACCTGTTCGACAAGAAGGCCATCGGCGGCCTGGCCTATGGCGCCATCTACACGCCGCCGCGCAACACCAGCCTGTCGCTGAGCTACAAGCTCTGAAGCCCGAGGGGGCCTCAGGCCCCCTCGACCGCCGCCGCCTGCGCCAGCGCGCGCTCGAACGCGCTGCGGCTGGGCGTCTCGACGAACACGCAGCGCTTGCCGTGGCGCTTGCAGTGGTCCTTGACGCGCCAGTAGGCGTCGTGGCTGATGCAGCCGGTCTGGCAGATGACCAGGTCGGCCGCCGCCAGCTGCGGCTCCAGCTGCGCGGGCTTGTGCTCGCTGCCACCGTCGTGGTGCAGGAACTGCGCGCCGCAGCCCTCCACCGCCTGGCGGTACTGCGGCACGCTGCCGCCGCGCCCGCCCACGCACAGCACCACGCGGTGCTCCAGCTTCACCGGCTCGGCCGCGACCTGCGCCTCGGCCCAGGTGGGCTGCGGCGCGATGTCCGCGGACTCGGCCACCAGCGGCGCCCGTGACGCCAGTCGGTTGAGCTCGCGCTGCAGCGCCTGGTTGCGCTCCACCTGCTCGGCCAGGCGCTCCCGCAGCGCCTCCCGCTCGGGCAGGTCGGGCCGCACCGTCTGCCAGTGCTGCAGTTGCTCCTGCGCCTGTGCCAGTTGCGTCTGCAGCGCGATCAGCGCGGCGCGCTGCTGCATGCGCTCCTGCTCCCAGGCCTGCTGCTCGCGGGCCCGCTCCAGGCTCCAGCCGGTCACGCGCTGCTGCACCGCGGCGTAGTCACGCGCCAGCGCCTGATGCTCGGCGGCCAGCTCGCGGTGCCGGGTCATGTCCACGCGCTGCGCGGCGCCCACCTGGTGCTGCAGCATGTGGACCTGGCCCAGCACGCGCATCTCCAGCCACTCGTCGCAGCGCGCATGCGTGAGCGTCGCCCACAGCGCGCCGGCCATGTTCTCGCCCTGCGCCACGCGGCCCCGCCACCAGGCCATCAGTGACTCGCGGCACTTGGCCTGAGCGGCCTGGCGCAGATCCAGCACGAAACGCTGCTCCAGCTCCTTCTGCAAGGCCTCGGCCACCGCGTTGCGGCGCGCAGCCGCCGTCACCAGGCTGCAATGCAGCGTGTAGTCGTCCTCGTCGCCCTGCAGCACCAGCAGCTTCTTCGCGAGCTGGCGCACCCGCTCCAGTGGCACGCAGACGCCGATGACGGGGCAGTGCGCATGGCTGCCCAGCTCCCACAGGCGGCGGCGGCGCGAGCCGGTGGTGGGCGGCAGGGCCGCGTGCGCGGCGCAACAGGCTTCAGCCATTTGATGAGGTCTCCAGCGCTGAGCGGGCGGGGCTCAGGCACAAAGAGCGCGGGCTGGCTGCGGCTGGCTGGCGCGAGTATCGAAGGGGAGCGGGCGCTACTTGGTCAGGATCAGCTTGCCCAGGCTGGTCACGCGCAGGCGGTAGACCTGCTGCTGGTGGACGATGAGCACCTCGCCGGCGGAGCCCAGCAGCGTGGCGCTGTCGATACGGCGAACGGGGTCGGCGTCCGGGCGGGCCGCCAGCGGCGGGGCCGGGATCTTGCGTGGGTCGTGGTCAACAAGCATGGCACGACTTTAATGAGAACAATTCTCAATTGCAAGTCATTCGCATCTTCTTTGGGAGAGGCCCTCCGCGGCAGCCGGATCAGCTCCTCTGCCGCTCGCTCTCGTACAGGCAGATCGCCGCCGCGGCGGCCACGTTCAGCGACTCCTCGCCGCCCGGCTGCGGGATGCCCACGGTCAGCGCACAGCGCGCCATCAACGCGGGCGACACGCCCTGACCCTCGTGGCCCATGACCCAGGCGCAGGGTGAGGGCAGGCTCACGCGGTGCAGCACGTGTTCCGTGTGGGAACTGGTGGCGATCATGGGCACGGCCAGCGCGGCCAGGTCGTCCGCGCTCAGGCCTTCGACCAGGCGCAGCCCGAAATGCGCGCCCTGCCCCGCCCGCAGCACCTTGGGCGACCACAGCGCGGCCGTCCCCTTCAGCGCCAGCACCTGGCGCACGCCGAAGGCCGCCGCGCTGCGCAGGATGGCGCCGACGTTGCCGGCGTCCTGCAGGCGGTCCAGCACGACGCTGGCGGCGCCGGCGTCGATGGCGGGCGATGCCGGCAGCATCAGCTCGGCACCAATCTGCGCGGGCGACTCCAGACCGCTCAGGCCCTTGAACAGTGCGGTGGGCACGACCAGCGCCCGTGGCGCGGCCTCGGCGAGCGCCGACAGTGCCAGGTCCTGCATCGCAGCTTCGGTCAACACGACGAGCGCCGGCCGCCAGCCGCGCTGCAGCGCCGCGCGCAGCAGGTGATCACCCTCGATCCAGACGCTGCCGGTCTTGCGGTAGCCGCCGGCGTCAGCCATCAGCTTGCGCAGCCGCACGAGGGCGGGGTTGTCGCGCGAGGTGATGTGCAGGATCTGCGTGCTCATCGCAGGTTCTCGCGGACGGGCGCGAAGCTGCGGCGGTGCCAGGGGCTGGCGCCGTGTTCCTTCAACGCCGCCAGGTGCTCGGCCGTGCCATAGCCCTTGTGCGTGGCGAAGCCGTACTGCGGATGGCTCTGGTGCATCTGCTCGCAGAACAGGTCGCGCGCGACCTTGGCGAGGATGGACGCGGCCGAGATGGCCTGCACGGTGGCGTCGCCCTTCACGATGGCCTCGGCCGCCATGGGCAGGACCGGCAGGCGGTTGCCGTCCACGCGCACCAGCGTCGGCTTCAGCCGCAGGCCGTTGACCGCGCGCTGCATGGCCAGCATCGTGGCCTGCAGGATGTTGATCCGGTCGATCTCTTCGGTGCTGGCCTGCGCGATGCAGAAGCACAGTGCCTTGGCGCGGATCTCGTCGTAGAGCCTGGCGCGCCTGGCCGCGGTCAGCGCCTTGGAGTCGGCCAGGCCGGCGATGGGTTGCAGGTCGTCGAGGATGACGGCCGCGGCGAACACCGGCCCGGCCAGCGGCCCGCGGCCGGCCTCGTCCACGCCGGCGACGAGACCGGGCGGCGTCCAGTCGAGCGACACCTGCTCAGGCAGCGATGAGCGTCGCGATGGCATCGCTGGCGCGCTGCGCGGTGTCTTGGCGCAGCAGCTCGTGGAGTTGGACAAAGCGCTGATGCAACGCGGTGCGGCGCGGCGCATCGGCCAGCAGGCCCTCGGCCTCGCGGGCCAGGTTCTCGGGCGTGCAGTCGTGCTGGATCAGCTCGGGCACGAGGAACTCGCGCGCCAGGATGTTGGGCAGGCCCACCCAGGGCAGCAGGCCCTTGCCCTTCATGCGCCACCAGTTCAGTGCGTTCATGCGATAGGCGATGACCATGGGCCGCTTGAACAGCGCCGCCTCCAGCGTGGCCGTGCCACTGGCCACCAGCGTCAGGTCGCAGGCGGCCAGCACGGCTTGGGACTGGCCGTCGACCAGCTGGATGTCGGCGCCCTGCAGCATGGGTTCGACGAGACCGCGCAGGCCCGGCACGACGGGCATCACGAAGCGCCGGCCCGGCCGGGCCAGCAGCCTGGCCGCACCGATCAGCGCCGGCGCGATGTAGTTGATCTCGCTCTTGCGGCTGCCGGGCAGCAGCGCGATGACGCTGTCTTCGGTCGACAGCTTGAGCGCCTCGCGGGATGCAGCGCGTGGCGGCTCCATCGGGATGGCGTCGGCCAGCGGGTGGCCGACGAAGGTCGCGCCGATGCCGGCTTTGTGCAGGATCTCGGGCTCGAACGGGAACAGGCACAGCACGTGGTCGGCCGCGGCCTTGATCTTCTCGACCCGCTCGGGCCGCCAGGCCCAGATGGACGGGCAGACGAAGTGGACGGTCTTGATGCCCGCCTCGCGCAGTCGCGTCTCCAGCCCGAAGTTGAAGTCCGGCGCGTCCACGCCGATGAAGACGTCGGGCCGGTTGGCGATGAGGCGGGTGCCCAGCTGCTTGCGGATGGACAGCAGCTCGCGGATGTTCAGCAGCGCATCGACGTAGCCGAAGATGGACAGCTTGCTGTGCGGCCACCAGGTCTCGAAGCCCTGGGCGATCATCTTCGGGCCGCCGATGCCTTCGGACTGCAGCGCGGGCCAGCGCGCGCGCAGGCCTTGCAGCAGCAGGCCGGCCAGCAGATCGCCGCTGGCCTCGCCGGCCACGAATCCGAAGCGTGGCGCCGACCCGGTCATCGTGCTCAGCGAACGATGCCGCGCGTGGAGGCGGCGAGGAAGGTCAGCATGTTGTCGATGTCGCCATCGGCCGCACCACCCTCCGTCCCGCGCAGCGCCGTGATCGCCGCCTTCGCCTCGTCCAGCGTATGCCCGCTGCGGTACAGCAGCTTGTAGATCTGCCGGATGACGGCGATGCGCTCGGTGCTGAAGTCGCGGCGCTTGAGGCCGACGACGTTGACGGCGCGTGCGGCCAGCGGGTTGCCGTCCACCGTCATGAACGGCGGCACGTCCTGCGCGACATGGGCCTGAAAGCCGATCATCGCGTGGTCGCCGATGCGCATGCGCTGCAGGATGCCGGTCAGGCCGCCGATGGTGACGTGGTCGCCCACCTGCACATGGCCGGCCAGCGTGGCGTTGTTGGCCAGCACGCACTCGTTGCCGATGACGACGTCGTGCGCCAGGTGGCAGTAGGCCATGATCCAGTTGTCGTTGCCCAGCGTCGTCTCGCCGCGGTCCTGGACCGTGCCGACGTTCAGCGTGCAGAACTCGCGGATGGTGTTGCGGTCGCCAATGACCAAGGTGGTGGGCTCGCCGGCGTACTTCTTGTCCTGGTTGGCCGCGCCAATGGAGCTGAACTGGAAGAAAGTGTTGTCACGGCCGATGGTCGTGTGACCTTCGATGACGCAGTGCGGGCCGACCTTGGTGCCGGCCGCGATCTTCACGTGCGGGCCGATCAGCGAGTAGGCGCCGACCTCGACGCTGCTGTCCAGCTGCGCGCCGGGGTCGACGATGGCGGTGGGGTGGATGGCCATCGCGCCTCCCTTCAAGCCTCGATACGGCGCATGGTGCACATCAGCTCGGCCTCGGCGGCCAGCTGGTCGCCCACCAGCGCGCGGGCGCTGAACTTGTAGATGCCGGCCTTGGCGCGGCCCAGCGTCACTTCCAGCACCAGCTGGTCGCCCGGCTCGACGGGGCGCTTGAAGCGGGCGCCGTCGATGCCGGCGAAGTAGACGACCGACTTCTCGTCCAGCGTGATGCCCACGCTCTCGATGGCCAGCAGCGTCGCGGCCTGGGCCAGCGCTTCGAGGATGAGCACGCCGGGCATGACCGGGCGGTGCGGGAAATGGCCCAGGAAGAAGGGCTCGTTGATGGAGACGTTCTTGATCGCGCGGATGCGCTCGCCCTTGACCAGCTCGACGACGCGATCCACCAGCAGGATGGGGTAGCGGTGCGGCAGGCGCTTGAGGATGTCGTGGATGTCCATCGTGGTCGGGGTCGTCGTCTCGGTCATTTCTTTTCCAGCGCGCGCACACGCTCTCTCAGGCTGTGGAGCTGGCGCAGCGTGGCCGCGTTCTTCTGCCAGCTCGAATTTTCTTCGAAGGGATAGGCGCCGCTGTAGGCGCCCGGCTGCGTGATGTCCCGCGTCACCAGCGTGCAGGCCGTGATGTGCACGCCGTCCACGATGTTCAGGTGGCCAATGATGTTGGCCGCTCCACCGATGGTGCAGTTGGCGCCAACCGTCGTCGAACCCGCGATGGCGCCGCAGCCCGCCATGGCCGTGTTGCGCCCGATGCGGACGTTGTGGGCGATCTGGATCAGGTTGTCCAGCTTCACGCCGTCCTCGATGACGGTGTCGGCGAGTGCACCGCGGTCGATGCAGGTGTTGGCGCCGATCTCGACGTCGTCGCCGATGGTCACATTGCCGAGCTGCTCGATCTTCACATAGCCCTGCTTGGACGGCGCAAAGCCGAAGCCATCCGCGCCAATGACGACGCCGCTGTGCACCAGGCCACGGGCGCCGATGCGGCAGCCGTAGCCCAGCACGACGCGCGGCGCCAGGCGCGTGCCCGCGCCGACTATCGCATCGCGCTCGACGACGCAATGCGCGCCGATGCGCACCTGGTCACCGATGACGGCACCGGCCTCGATGACGGCCAGCGGGCCAATCTCGACCCCCTCGCCCAGCCTCGCGTCCGGCGACACGACGGCCGTCGGGTGCACGCCGGCCTGGGCGGCGGGGCGCATGCGCTTCGCCCACCACTGCGTCAGGCGCGCGAAGTAGAGGTAGGGGTCGGGCGTGACGATGGCCGCGCCACCCGAACTGCCACGATTGGCCGCAGCCTCGGCCAGTGCAGGCGCCACGATGACGCAGGCGGCCCGCGTCGTCGCGAGCTGGGCCTGGTAGCGCGGGTTGGCCAGGAAGGCGATGCTGCGCTCGTCAGCTTCGTCCAGCGGCGCGATGCCGGCGATGTGCAGATCGGACCCACCAAGCAAATCGCCGCCCAAGGCGGCGATCAGTTCGGAGAGCGCGACGGGCGTCGGGCTCATGGGAGCGGCGCTTACTTCTGCGCGTTCAGCGTGTCGATCACCTTCTTGGTGATGTCGACACGCGCGCTGAAGTGGATGGCGTCCTGCAGGATCAGGTCGTACTTCTCGGCGTCGAAGATCTGCTTGATGACCTTGTTGGCCTTGTCGACCACGGCCGACAGCTCCTCGTTCTTGCGCTGGGTCAGGTCTTCCTGCCATTCACGGCGTTTGCGCTGCAGATCGCGCTCCTGCTCGACCACGTCGCGCTGGCGGCGGCCACGCTCGGCTTCGGACAGCGTGGGCGCGTCCTTCTCGAGCTTCTCGGCGGCGCCGCGCAACTTGGTTTCCAGATCGCGCAGGTCCTTCTCGCGCTTGCCGAACTCCGCTTCCAACTTGATCTGTGCGGCCTTGGCCAGGTTGGCCTCGCGCAGCACGCGCTCACTGTTGACGAAGCCGATCTTCAGTTCCTGGGCTTGCACGGCCGACGTGGCCACCATCATCGAAGCGGCCAGAGCCACCGATTGCAAGAGCTTGCTCATATCAGAATGCAGTCCCGATCTGGAATTGGAATTTCTCGATTCTATCCGTGCGTTCCTTGCGGATAGGTTTGCCGTAGCTGAGGCGCAGCGGACCCATCGGCGAGATCCAGGACAGGCCCAGACCCACCGACGCGCGGATGCTGTCGAACTTCAGTTTCTCGTGCGAGCCCCACACGTTGCCGGCGTCGCCGAACAGGAAGATGCGGAAGCTCTTGTCGTTGCCGCTTCCTGGCACGGGCAGATACAGCTCGGCGTTCAGGTTGAAGCGGCGGTTGCCACCGCTGTAGGAGCCGGTGTTGTCCACCGGGCCCAGCGAGCCGGCCTCGAACACGCGCACCGAGCCCAGGCCGCCACCGTAGAAGTTCTTGAAGATGGGATAGGGCTTGCCGCCCAGGCCCTCACCCCAGCCCAGTTCACTGTTGACGCCCAGCGTGATCTTGTTGGTGATCTCGAAGTAGCGCTGGTATTGCAGGTTCAGGCGCGCGAACTGCGCATCGCCCAGCGGGCTCAGCTCGAAGTTGACGCGCTGGTAGATGCCCCGCATCGGCGTGATGACACTGTCGCGGCTGTCACGCTGCCAGCCGATGGTCAGCGGGATGGAATTGCTGCGCTGGCCGAACTGGTTGACGAACAACAGGTAGCTGTTGGGCAGGCCCTTGGAGGTCGTGATGTCGGTCTGCTCGTAGCCGACGCCGAAGAACACGGTGTCCACTTCCGAGAAGGGCACACCAAAGCGGACGGCACCGCCCTTGGTGACGTACTCGTACTCCTCGCCCAGCGTGTTGATGGGCTTGGTGGTGCGATAGAACACGTCGATGGCACGCGACACGCCGTCCACGGTGAAGTACGGATCCACCGTGGAGATCTGGAACTGCCGGCCCGTGCGCGCGGTGGCGACGTCGATGCCCAGGTAGTTGCCGGAGCCGAACACGTTGTCCTGGCGGATGGAGCCGGAGAAGGACAGCTTGGTCTGGCTGGAGTAGCCCGCACCCACCGTGATGGCACCGGTGGGGCGCTCGACGACGGTCAGGATGACGTCCACCTGGTCCTGCGCGCCCGGCACCTCCTGGGTGTCGATGTTGACTTCCTTGTCCTTGAAGTAGCCCAGGCGCTCGACGCGGTCGCGCGAGGCCTTGATTTTCTGTCCGTCGTACCAGGCCGACTCGAACTGGCGGAACTCGCGGCGGATGACCTCGTCGCGGGTGCGCGAGTTGCCGGACAGGATGACCTTGCGAACGTAGACGCGGCGCTGCGGCTCGGCGATCAGCGTCACCACCACCTGGCCGGTCGCGCGGTCGATGTCAGGGCGGCTGTCGACGCGCGCGAAGGCATAGCCGTAGGTGCCGAACAGGTCGCTGAAGGCACGCGTGGTGGCGGCCACCGCCTCGCCGTTGTAGGCCTCGCCGGGCTTCATGAACACGAGGTGCTTGAAGTCCTCCTCGCGGCCCAGATAGTCGCCCTCCAGCTTCACGCCGGTGACCGTGTAGGGCTGGCCCTCGCTGATGGTGACGGCGATGCTGATGCTCTGCTTGTCCGGCGAGATCGTGACCTGCGTGGACGTGACCGCCACTTCCAGGTAGCCGCGGTTCAGGTAGTGACTGCGGATGGTTTCCAGGTCCGCGTTCAGCTTGGCGCGCGAGTAGCGGTCGGTCTTGGTGTACCAGGTCAGCCAGCCGCTGCTGGTCTGCTCCAGCAGGCCCAGCAGCGTGCTCTCGGAGAACACCTTGGTGCCCAGGATGCGGATCTCGGCGATCTTGGCCGGCTCGCCCTCGGTCACGTTGAAGCTGACGTTGACACGGTTGCGCTCGATGGGCGTGATCGTCGTCGTGACCTCGGCGCCATACAGGCTGCGCGTCAGGTACTGGCGCTTCAGCTCCTGCTCGGCGCGGTCGGCCAGCGCCTTGTCGAAGGGCTTGCCCTCGCCGATGCCCACGTCCTTCAGCGACTTGGACAGCGCCTCGGTGTCGAACTCCTTCAGGCCGACGAAGTTCACGTTGGCGATGATGGGTCGCTCGTCGATGATGACGACCACCGCATCACCCTCGATGCTGATGCGCACATCCTTGAACAGGCCGGTGGCGAACAGCGCACGCAGCGCGGCCGCACCCTTCTCGTCGTTGTAGGTATCGCCGATGCGGAAGGGCAGCGACGCGAACACCGTGCCCGGGTCGGTGCGCTGCAGGCCTTCGACGCGGATGTCCTTCAGCACGAAGGGATCGACGGCCCAGGCCAGTCCCGACTGGAACATCCCCAACAGAGCCAAGGCCAGGAATGAGGGGCGCAGCGACGCTCCCGAACGCAAAGAAAAGGACATGGGGACCGGGGAGTTTCAGTGCCAACCCGCCAGGCGGGAGACGTCGTTGGAAAGGGCCAAGGCCATCATCAGCATCAGGATCAGCGCGCCAGCGCGCTGCAGTTGCCGTTGCCACCATTCGGAGACGGGGCGGCCACTCAGACCCTCGAAAAGATGATACATGAGGTGCCCGCCGTCGAGCATCGGCAGCGGCAGCAGGTTCAGCACGGCCAGGCTCAGCGAGATCTTGGCCAGGAAGTCGAGGTACGGCGACAGGCCCGCCTGGGCCGACTGGCCGGCGTAGTCGGCGATGGTCAGCGGGCCGCTGAGGTTGCGCGGCGACGCCTGGCCCGTGAGGATCTTGCCGATCAGGCGCACGGTCGTCACCGCCATGTCCCAGCTCTGCTGCACGCCGAGCCACAGGCCGTCGATGAACCCGTGGCTGACGAACACCCGCTCGGGCGGCGTGCCGACGCCGATTTGCAGCCGCGCGACGCGCCTGCCGCCTTCGTCGACCAGGCGCGGCGTGGCCTGCAGCTCGACGACCTGCCCCGCCCGCTCCACCCGCCAGGTCATCGTGCGCGGCTGGTCGCCATCGCGGGCGCGACGGATGGCGTCGCGCAGGAAGCCTGCATCGGGCACATGCTGGCCGTCGATGGACAGCACGCGGTCGTCGACCTGCAGCCCGGCGCTGGCGCCAGCACCGCCGGGGGCGACCTGCCGGATCATGGGATCGGACCATGGTGCCAGGCCGATGTCGCCGAACAGATGGGCATCCGGCGCCCGGCCGGCGAGCTTCTCGGTGTCGAGCTTCACGCTGCGCGAGCCGTGGCCGTTCGCGTCGCTGACGGCCAGGTGCAAGGGCTCACCCAGCGCCTGTGCCTGGGCCACGGCCGCCAGCAGGTCGGGCAGGGCCTGCACGTCGTCCCAGGACTGTCCATCGGTCGACACGGAGCGCACCCAGTCGCCCGCACGCAGCCCGGCACGCTCGGCCAGCGAGCCGGCCGGCGGCGTACCCATCTGCGCCTTGGGCACCTCGCTGCCCAGCCACGCGACGGCCGCCAGCAGCAGCACGGCCAGCACCCAGTTGGCGGCCGGCCCGGCCGCGACGATGGCGGCGCGCTGGCGCAGCGGGCGCTGGTTGAAGGCCTGCTCGCGTTCATGCGGCGCCACTGGACCGTCACGCTCGTCCAGCATGCGCACATAGCCGCCCAGCGGCAAGGCGCTCAGCGTGAACTCGGTGCCGTCGCGACCGACGCGGCGCCACAGCACGCGGCCGAAGCCGATGGAGAAGCGCAGCACCTTGACGCCGCAGGCACGCGCGACGCGGTAGTGGCCCCACTCGTGGACGGCGATCAGCAGGGCCAGCGCGGCCAGGAAGGCGAGCAGCGTGGTCACAGCAGTTCGAGTGCGTGGGCGCGCGTGCGCGCGTCGAGCGCCAGCAGCGCCTCGATGCTGCCGCAGTCATCGGGCCGGACATCGGCCAGGCATTGCGCGTTGATCGCATGGATGCGGTCGAAGCGCAGACGGCCGTTCAGGAACGCATCGACCGCGACCTCGTTGGCCGCGTTCAGCACCGTGGTGCTGCCTTCGGGGCCGCGCAGCGCCTGCCAGGACAGGTGCAGGCCGGGGAAGCGGATCGCGTCGGCCTCCTCGAACGTGAGGCTGGGCGTGGTCAGCAGGTCCAGCCGGCTCGCGCCCGACGTGATGCGCTCCGGGAAGGACAGGCCGTAGGCGATGGGCACGCGCATGTCGGGCGTGCCGAGCTGCGCGAGGACCGACTGGTCGCGGCAGACCACCATCGAGTGGATGATGCTCTGCGGGTGGATCAGCACCTTGATCTGCTCGGGCGCGAGGCTGAACAGCCAGCGCGCCTCGATGACCTCCAGCGCCTTGTTCATCATGGTCGCGGAGTCGACCGAGATCTTGCGACCCATGACCCAGTTCGGGTGGGCACAGGCCTGCTCGGGCGTCACGTCGGCCAGCGTCTGCGGGTCGCGGCTGCGGAAGGGGCCGCCGGACGCGGTCAGCACGATGTGATCAATGCGGTCGTGCCAGGTCGCGCGGTCTTCCGGCAGGCACTGGAAGATGGCCGAGTGCTCGCTGTCGATGGGCAACAGCGTCGCACCGCCCTGCTCCACCGCGTGCATGAACAAGGCGCCGCCGACGACGATGGCCTCCTTGTTGGCCAGCAGCAGGCGCTTGCCGGCACGCGCCGCCGCGATGGCCGGTGCCAGGCCGGCGGCGCCGACGATGGCCGCCATGACGGTATCGACGTCCGGGTGCGCGGCGATGTCGGCCAGCGCGGCGGCGCCGTCCAGCACCTCGGTGCGGCTGCCGGCTTCGCGCAGGCGCTCGCGCAGCAGCGCGGCCGCCTCGCGCTGCGGCATGACGGCGAAGCGCGGCCGCCACTGCAGGCACTGGGCCAGCAGTTCGTCCACGCGGCTCATCGCGCTCAGCGCGACGACTTCGTAGCGTTCGGGGTGGCGCGCCAGTACGTCCAGCGTGTTGACGCCGATGGAGCCGGTCGAGCCGAGGACGCAGACGCGTTGGCGATTCATAGGCTGATCAGCGCCAGCGCCAGCGGAAACACCGGCAGCAGCGCATCGATGCGGTCCAGCACGCCGCCGTGGCCCGGCAGCAGATGACTGCTGTCCTTGGCGCCGGCGGCCCGCTTGACCAGGGATTCGAACAGGTCGCCCACGACGCTCATCGCGCCCAGGAACACCAGCGCCAGCAGCGACACGATGCCGTGGCTCTGCACCAGCAGCGTGTAGAGGCTGGGCGAGTCGACGGCCAGCTTCATGTCGATGATGTGCACCCACACGAAGCCCAGCAGGATGACGCCCACCATGCCGCCCCAGACGCCTTCCCAGCTCTTGCCGGGGCTGATGGCGGGCGCCAGCTTGCGCTTGCCGAGGGCCCGGCCGCAGAAGTAGGCGGCGATGTCGGCCATCCAGACCAGGCAGAACACGGACAGGATGAAGTTGATGCCCAGCACCTTGGCCTTGACGATGGCGAGCCACGCGCACCACAGCAGCAGCGCGCCCAGCGCCAGCCGGCCGCCACGCGCCAGTTGCGGCCAGCCCGTGGGACCGGCGCGCAGCGCGTAGGCGCCGCCCAGCACCCAGGCGCCGGTGGCCAGCCACCAGATCCAAGACGGCGGCGCATCCAGGCCGCCGAGCAACAGCGTCCAGACGCAGGCCAGCGCCAGCGCGACGCCGGCCGCGAGGGCGCCGCCGCCGGGCAGGCCGTTGAGCCGCGCCCATTCCCAGCCGGCCGCGCCCATCATCAGCACCGTGAGTCCGGCAAAGGGCCAGGGCGTGGTGGCGAACAGCGCCGGCAGCAGGATGGCCAGCAGCACGACGGCGGTGATGACGCGGGTCTTCAGCATGGCGAGAACTTGCGGCCTCAGGCCGCGGCGGGCGCGTCCTTGACGCCGCCAAAGCGGCGGTCGCGCGCATGGAAGGACGCGATGGCCGCATCCAGCTCGCGCTCGCCGAACTCGGGCCACAGGCAGTCGGAGAACACGAACTCGGTGTACGCAGCCTGCCACAGCAGGAAGTTGCTGATGCGCACCTCGCCACCGGTGCGGATGAACAGGTCGGGATCGGGCGCATGGGCCATGGCCATGAACTCCGACAGCTTGGCCTCGGTCAGCTCGGCAGCCGGCACGCCGGCCTCAATGGCCTTCTTGCAGGCCTGCACGATGTCCCAGCGGCCGCCGTAGTTGAAGGCGACGTTCAGCGTCAGCTTGCTGTTGTGCAGCGTGCTGGTCTCGGCCTCGTTCCAGGCGTTGCGCAGCTTGTCGGACACGGCCTCGCGGTCGCCCACGATGCGGATGCGCACACCCATCGCGCCCATCTTGGCCAGGTAGCGGGACACGGCCGCCAGCACCAGGCCCATCAGGCCCGACACCTCGTCGCTGGGGCGCTTCCAGTTCTCGCTGGAGAACGCGAACACGGTCAGGTGCTCGATGTCGCGGTCAATGCAGGCCTGGACGATCTTGACGAGGGAGTCCACGCCCGCCTTGTGACCGAAGAAGCGCGGCAGGAAGCGCTTCTTGGCCCAGCGACCGTTTCCATCCATGACGATGGCGACGTGGCGCGGCGGCGCCGGACGGTCTTGCGTCACGCTGACGATCGCACTCAAACCGCGAGGATCTCGGCTTCCTTGGCCGAGATCAGCTTGTCGATCTCGTTGATCACGCGGTCGGTGAGCTTCTGCACCTCGTCGAGGCTGCGACGCTCGTCGTCCTCGCCGATTTCCTTGTCCTTCAACAGCTTCTTGGCCTGCTCGTTGGCGTCACGGCGCAGGTTGCGCACGGCCACCTTGGCGTCCTCGCCGGTGTTGCGCACGACCTTGGTCAGATCCTTGCGACGCTCTTCGGTCAGCGGCGGCATCGGCACACGGATCAGGTCGCCCTGGGCGGCCGGGTTCAGACCCAGGTCGCTCTCGCGAATGGCCTTCTCGATCTTGGCGCCCATGCCCTTTTCCCAGGGCTGGACAGAGATGGTGCGGGCATCCAGCAAGGTCACATTGGCCACCTGCGAGATGGGCACCATCGAGCCGTAGTAGTCGACGCTGACCTGGTCAAGGATGCCAGGGTGCGCGCGGCCGGTACGGATCTTGTGCAGTTCGTTCTTCAGCGCCTCGACCGACTTGGCCATCTTGGCTTCGGCGTTCTTCTTGATGTCAGCAGTGCTCATGATCTGTGTCTCTCGTTCGCTTAAACGTGGACCAAGGTGCCCTCGTCCTCGCCCTGCACGACGCGCTTCAGCGCGCCGGTCTTGAAGATGGAGAACACCTTGATCGGCAGCTTCTGGTCGCGGCACAGCGCAAAGGCGGCACCGTCCATGACCTGCAGGTTGCGCGTGATGGCCTCGTCGAAGCTGATGCGCGCATAGCGCGTGGCGCTCGGGTCCTTCTTGGGGTCGGCCGTGTAGACGCCGTCGACCTTGGTGGCCTTCAGCACGATCTCGGCACCGATCTCGGCGCCGCGCAGCGCGGCGGCCGTGTCGGTCGTGAAGAAGGGATTGCCGGTGCCGGCGGCGAAGACGACGACCTTGCCCTCTTCGAGGTATTGCAGCGCCTTGGGGCGCACATAGGGCTCGACGACCTGCTCGATGCCGATGGCCGACATCACGCGCGCGACCATGCCCTCCTGGCGCATCGTGTCGGCCAAGGCCAGCGAGTTCATCACCGTCGCCAACATGCCCATGTAGTCGGCGGTGGCACGGTCCATGCCGACCGAGCCGCCGGCAACGCCACGGAAGATGTTGCCGCCGCCGATGACGACCGCCACCTCCACGCCCATCTGCGTGATCTCGCGGACCTCCTGCACCATGCGCACGATGGTCGCGCGGTTGATGCCGTAGGCGTCGTCGCCCATCAGGGCTTCGCCGGAGAGTTTGAGCAGGATGCGCTTGTACGCGGGCATGGTGTCCTCAGAATTCGGGGGCCTATGTGGCCCGGAAGTTTAAAGGGCGCCTCGGTGGTATTCCGGGCGCCCTTTCGATTGGCAAGAGTCTTTACTGACCCTTTGCGGCAGCGACCTGGGCCGCCACTTCGGCCGCGAAGTCGTCGACCTTCTTCTCGATGCCCTCACCCACGACGTAGAGCGTGAAGCCCTTGACCGTCGTGTTGACCGACTTCAGGTGCGCACCCACGGTCTGCTTGCCATCGGCGGCCTTCACGAAGACCTGATCCAGCAGCGAGACTTCCTTCAGGAACTTCTGCACCGAGCCTTCCACCATCTTGGCGACGATGTCGGCCGGCTTGCCGGATTCGGCAGCCTTCTCGGTGGCGATCTTGCGCTCCTTCTCGACCAGTTCGGCCGAAACGTCGGCACCCGACAGCGCGGCCGGCTTCATGGCGGCGATGTGCATGGCGACGTCCTTGGCGGCGACTTCGTCACCTTCGAACTCGACGACCACGCCAATGCGGGTACCGTGCAGGTAGGTGGCCAGCTTGGAGCCGGTGTAGCGCTGGAAGCGGCGGATCGTCATGTTCTCGCCGATCTTGCCGATCAGGCCCTTGCGCACGTCCTCGACCGTCGGGCCGAAGCCTTCCTGCGACAGCGGCAGGGCGGACAGGGCAGCGATGTCGGCGGGGTTGTTCTCGGCGACCAGGCCGGCCAGCGCGTTCACAAAGGCCAGGAAGGCGTCGTTCTTGGAAACGAAGTCGGTTTCGCAGTTGACTTCGATGACGGCACCGGCGGCACCCTTCACCGCGGCGGCGACCACGCCTTCGGCGGTGATGCGCGAGGCGGCCTTGCCGGCCTTGTTGCCCAGCTTGACGCGCAGGATCTCTTCCGCGCGGGTCATGTCGCCGTCGGCCTCGGTCAGGGCCTTCTTGCACTCCATCATCGGGGAGTCGGTGCGGGCGCGCAGCTCGGCGACCATGCTTGCGGTAATTGCTGCCATTTCAATCTCCGTGTGTCGCGGCCCGGAACGACCCGGCGCCGCGGAATTCTGAATCTGGTTGGACGAAGGGGGCTGAATCAGCCCCCTTGTCATGTCCCTTGAGGGCTTCGGGCCTGGATCAGGCGCCTTCGTTCACTTCCACGAACTCGTCGCCTTCGGCGGCGACGGCCTGGACGACTTCGTTCGTCGAGTTGGCACGACCTTCCAGCACGGCGTCGGCGACGGCCTTGGCGTACAGGGCGACCGCCTTGGCCGAGTCGTCGTTGCCGGGGATGACGTAGTCGATGCCTTCGGGCGAGTGGTTGGTGTCGACGACGCCGATGACCGGGATGCCCAGCTTCTTGGCTTCGGCGACGGCGATCTTGTGGTAGCCGACGTCGATGACGAACAGGGCGTCAGGCAGCGCGGCCATGTCCTGGATGCCGCCGATGTTCTTTTCCAGCTTGCTGATGTCGCGCTGGAACATCAGGGCTTCCTTCTTGATCGCGGGCTGGGTGCCGGCGTCGATCTGGCTCTGCATGTCCTTGAGCTTCTTCAGCGAGGTCTTGACCGTCTTGAAGTTGGTCAGCGTGCCGCCCAGCCAACGCTGGTTCACGCTGGGCACGCCGGCGCGCTCGGCTTCGGCGGCGACGATGTCACGGGCCTGGCGCTTGGTGCCAACCATCAGGATCGTGCCGCGCTTGGCAGCGAGCTGGCGCACGAACTTCAGGGCTTCCTCGAACGCGGGCAGCGTCTTCTCGAGGTTGATGATGTGGATCTTGTTGCGATGGCCGTAGATATACGGGGCCATCTTGGGGTTCCAGAAGCGGGTTTGGTGGCCGAAATGGACGCCGGCTTCCAGCATCTCGCGCATCGTGACAGACATGGGTCTTCCTCGAAGGTTGGGTCTAAAATCCGGCCCGAATCGCGTTGCAGCGCCCGGAAACAACCGTTTCCTGAACACCGCAAGCCGCAACACCTTGATGTGGCCGGTTTGCGATTGATTGCAACGAAGGGCGCCGAACTCTCGGCCGCCTTCCTCACAACCGTCTTGCCGGGCCTGACCAGCGCGTGATTGCGCTGAGCCCTCCGGCAAAACCCGCAGAGTATACACAATCCATGGCCTCCTCTCGCCGACGCCGCTGCGCGCCTGCCTGCATCACCGTCCAGCCGGCGCCCACCCCACGGGTGCCGCGGTGAGCCGTCACGTCGCCGTGGTGGGCGCGGGCCTGGCCGGTGTGACGACGGCCTACGAGCTGGCGGCGCTGGGCTGCCGGGTGCAGGTCTTCGAGCGCGGTGGCAGCGTGGCCGAACAGGCCAGCTTTGCCGGCAGCGCCCTGCTCTCGCCCTTTGTCCCCGGCCTGATAGCGGCCACGGACTCCGCACCGCTGTCCTGGCGCTGGCGCCGCTGGCGCGCCAGCCGCGAGGGTGGCGAGGCCGCCGCAGCGCTGGCCGCACTGAGCCAGCTGAGCCTGGCCCGCACCGCCGAGCTGCGCCAGACGCTGGGCCTCGACGATGAGGCCAGCCAGGGTCTGCTCGTCGCAGTGGTCGACGCCAAGCGCCTGGCCGCCATCGAGTCCCGGCTGGAAGCCTGGAAGGCGCTGGGCCTGCAGGCGGAGCTGCTGGACGCCGATGCCGCGCGGCGGCGCGAACCGGGACTGAGCGGCGAGGCCCCGCTGGCCGGCGCGCTCGCGCTGGGCGGCGGCGCCGGCAATGCGCGCCTGTTCGCACAGCAACTGCGCCACCAGGCTCGCCGCCTGGGCGCGGGCTTTCGCTTTCACACCACCGTGCGCGCCATCACGGCCGACGGCGCCGGCCTGACGCTGCGCCACGAGTACACGCCGCCCGCCGAAGCGCCCACCCGCACCGGCGAGCGCGAGGCGGGCGACACCCAACCCCACGCGCCCGGCCCCCAGGACGAACACTTCGACGCCGTCGTGCTGTGCAACGGACTGGACGCCCCCGCCCTGCTGGGCCGGCGCCTGCCGCTGGCGGCCCAGCACGAGACCTCGGTCACGGCTCCGCTGCGCCTGCTCGAAGCCCACCCCGACCTGGGCCCCAGGGCCGCATGGGTGGACCTCGACCGCGGCCTGACCGTGACCCGCACGGGTCAGCGCGTCCGGGTCAGCGGCGGCCTGGCCGTCACCGGCGCCCGCGGCCGCCATGCCCCCGACTTCGAGGCCTTGCACCGCGGCCTGCAGCATTGGTTCGCAGGCTCGGTGCAGCACCAGCAGGTCCAGCAGGGCCAGAGCCGCCGCGCGCTGGCGCCGGACGGCCTGCCGCTGCTGGGCGCCAGCGGCAAGCCAGGCCTGTGGCTGAACCTCTCCCCGGGCGGCCATGGCTGGGGCCTGGCCTGCGGCGCGGCCCAGGCCCTGGCGCAGCAGATCGGCGGCCTGGCACCCGCGCTGGACATCGGGCCGCTGGGCCCGCAGCGGCTGGCCTAAGCTTGCGGGCATGCACGCGCTGCTGCCCACCACCGCCTCGCTGCCGCTGTTCGACGTCGCCGCCAGCCGGCGCATCGAGACGCGCGCCCTCGTCCACACGCCCGATCTGATGGAGCGCGCCGGCCTGTCGGTGGCCAAGCTGGCGCTGGCGCTGCGACGCACCGCCGGACCGGTCTGGGTGGTCTGCGGCCCGGGCAACAACGGCGGCGACGGACTCATCGCCGCACGCCACCTGGCCGCAGCGGGCCTGCCGGTCCATGTCGGCCACGACGCGCCGCGGCAGCCGTCTCTCGTCATTGACGCGCTGCTGGGCCTGGGCCTGAACCGCCCGCCCTCCCCCAACATGCAGGCCACCATGGCCGCGATGCAGGCCTGCGGCGCCCCCATCCTGGCCGTGGACCTGCCCAGCGGCCTGCTGGCCGACACCGGCCAGGCCGCCGGCGGGCACGCCGTGTGCGCCGACCACACGCTGGCGCTGCTGACGCTCAAGCCTGGCCTCTTCACCGGCGAAGGGCGGGCGCACTGCGGCCGCCTCTGGTTCGACGACCTCGGCATCCCGCCCGACGAGCCGCCCACGGCCGACCTGCTCGGGACCGCCGCGCCACCGGTGCGCGGCCCGACCAGCCACAAGGGCAGCCATGGTCAGGTGCTGGTGATGGGCGGCGCGCCGGGCATGCAGGGGGCCGCCCGGCTGGCCGCGCGCGCCGCGCTGGCCTGTGGCGCCGGGCGGGTCTACCTGGACCTGCCAGGCGCCGCCGCCGACGCGCCCGCCGACCCGGGCCGGCCCGAGCTGATGCGCGGCGCACTGGCGGAGCTGCCGCAGGCCGTCGGCGTCGTCGGATGCGGCGCGGGCCCGGCCGTGGCCGACGCACTGCCCGCGCTGCTGCAGACCCTGCCCCGGCTCATCCTCGACGCCGACGCGCTGAATGCCGTCGCGGCAGATGCCGCGCTGCAGGCGCTGTTGCGCGCGCGCGCCGCGGGCTCGACGCTGCTGACGCCGCATCCGCTGGAAGCCGCGCGGCTGCTGGGGCGCGATACGGCGGACATCCAGTCCGACCGCCTTGGCGCCGCGCAGGCGCTGGCCCGGCAGCTGGGCTGCACCGTGGTGTTGAAGGGCGCGGGCAGCGTCATCGCATCGCCCGGCGAGCGGCCCGCGATCTGCGCCAGCGGCGGCCCGGCACTGGCGACGGCCGGCAGCGGCGACGTGCTGGCCGGCTGGCTGGGCGGCCTGTGGGCCCAGCAGCCGGCCACCCGCGCCCACGGCATCGCCTGCGCAGGCGTCGATGCCCACGGGCGCGCAGGCGAGGTCGACGGCGTGTTGCGCGCCGCCGACCTCGTCGAGCGCCTCGCGACGCGGCGCTGAAGCTCAGCGGCGCTTGCGTGTCGCCGACTTGGCCGCCGTCTTCTTGGCCGCCTTGGTGGCCGCACGCTTGGCCGCCTGCTGCGCGGCCTTTACCGGGTGCAGGCCGGCGACGACTTCCTTGCGGCTCTTCTTCACGTCACGGTCGGCCTGACGGACCTCGTCCAGCGCCTCGACCGCGGTCTTGGGTGCGCGCTTCTTGGCCGGCGACTTGGCCGCAGGCTTTGCCGAGCGGCTCAGCAGGCGAGCCTCGTCGGCATCGCGAACCAGGCGGAAGTCGATGCGCCGACCGTCCAGGTCCACCCGGCTGACCTGCACCTGCACGCGCGCGCCGGTCGCGTAGCGGATGCCGGTACGCTCGCCGCGCAGTTCCTGGCGCACGTCGTCGAACTTGAAGTACTCGCCGCCCAGCTCGGTGATGTGCACCAGCCCTTCGACATAGAGCGCATCCAGCTGCACGAACAGGCCGAACGACGTGACGGCGCTGACCGTGCCGGCGAATTCCTCGCCCAGGCGGTCGCGCATGTAGCGGCACTTCAGCCAGGCCTCGACGTCGCGGCTGGCCTCGTCGGCGCGGCGCTCGTTGGCGCTGCAGTGCGCGCCGACGACCTCCCAGCGCTCGGCCTCGTTGCGGGCCTCCGCCGGGTTGGGCGGCGCCGCGCGGCCGGGGCGCTTGGGCGCCTGCGGCACCTTCATCTTGGCCGCGTCCAGCGTGTAGCGCTTGCTCGCCAACAGCGCCTTGATGACGCGGTGGACCAGCAGGTCGGGATAGCGCCGGATCGGGCTGGTGAAGTGGGTGTAGGCCGGATAGGCCAGGCCGAAGTGGCCGGAGTTGGTGCCCGTGTAGATGGCCTGCTGCATGGAGCGCAGCAGCATCTGGTGGATCTGCTGCGCGTCGGGCCGCTCCTTCGTGGCCTCGGCCAACTGCTGGAACTCGCGCGGCGCCGGGTCGTCGGAAATGCCCATGCCTATGCCCAGCGAGCGCAGATAGGCCTGCAGCGTCTGGCGCTTCTCGGGCGTGGGGCCCTCGTGCACGCGATACAGCGCATGGTGCTTGTTCGACTGGATGAAGTCCGCCGAGCAGGTGTTGGCGGCCAGCATGGCCTCCTCGATCAGCCGGTGCGCCTCGTTGCGCGTGCGCGGGATGATCTTCTCGATGCGGCCGTTGTCGTCGCAGACGATCTGCGTCTCGGTGGTCTCGAAGTCGATGGCGCCGCGGCGCTGGCGCTCCGACAGCAGCGCGCGGTAGACCTCGTGCAGATGCAGCAGGTGCGGCACCAGCTCGCGGCGCTTGGCGGCCTCGAGGCCGTGCGTGTTGCCCAGGATGGCGGCCACCTCGGTGTAGGTGAAGCGCGCATGCGAGCAGATGACGGCCGGGTAGAACTGGTAGGCGCTGACGACACCGTCGCTGGACACCAGCATGTCGCAGACCATGCTGAGCCGGTCCTCGTAGGGGTTCAGCGAGCACAGGCCGTTGGACAGCTTCTCCGGCAGCATGGGGATGACGCGTCGCGGGAAGTAGACCGACGTGGCGCGCTCGTAGGCGTCGCCATCCAGGGCCTCGCCCGGCTTCACGTAGTGCGACACGTCGGCGATGGCGACCAGCAGGCGCCAGCCTTCGAAGGCCTTCTTGCCGCGCCCCTGCTTGAAGGGCTCGCAGTAGACGGCATCGTCGAAGTCGCGCGCGTCCTCGCCGTCGATGGTGACCAGGGGCACGTCACGCAGGTCGATGCGGTGCTTGAGGTCGGCGGCGCGCAACTTCTCGGGCAGCTTGGCGCTCTGCGCCAGCGTCTCGGGACTGAATCGGTGCGGCACGTCGTACTTGCGCACGGCGATCTCGATCTCCATGCCGGGATCGTCGATCTCGCCCAGCACCTCGACCACGCGGCCGACGGGCTGCGAGTACAGCGACGGCGGCTCGGTCAGCTCGACGGCGACAACCTGCCCGGCGGTCGCATTGGCGATGCCGTTCTTCGGGATCAGGATGTCCTGGCCCATGCGCCGGTCCTCGGGCGCGACCAGCCAGACGCCTGACTCCAGCAGCAGCCGGCCGATGATGGGGCGCTTCTTGCGGTCAAGGATTTCGAGCACCTTGCCCTCGGGGCGACCACGCTTGTCGAAGCGGGTCACGCGCACGCGCAGGCGATCGCCGTGCATGACGGCGTGGGTCTCTTGCGAGGACAGGTAGATGTCGGCCGAACCATCGTCGGGGATCAGGAAGCCGTGACCATCGCGATGGCCCTGCAGCGTGCCTTCGACTTCGCCGAGCAGGCCGGCGCCATCGGCGTTGGAGGTGTGATTTGCGTTTTTCAAGTTTTTGATGCTATAGTCCGCGCTTTCCTGAAACGGCCCAGGACTTCAACAGAAGTCTTGAGCACCTTGCCCAGGTGGCGGAATTGGTAGACGCACTAGTTTCAGGTACTAGCGGGTAACTCCGTGGAGGTTCGAGTCCTCTCCTGGGCACCAAAACAAAAGCAAAAAGGCCGACGCGCAAGCGTCGGCCTTTTTGCTTTTGGTGCCCAGGAGAGGACTCGAAGGGTTTGTCGCCGGGACCGAGGGCAAGCCCTGCGGCTTGCCTGACACCAGCCGAAGGTTCTGCGCATGCAGGCGCAGAACCGGCAAACCGGGGTCGCGGGACGTGACCGAGTCCCCGACGATGGGCCCTCGACGGGCCCGTCGTCGAGTGGTGGCACAAACCGAGCTTCGAGTCGTGCCACTCGCCCACCTCCTCAAACGACGAATTTCTTCGCCAGCGCTTCAGGCCCCATGCCGTCGTACTCCTCGAACGGCTGATGGATCCATGGCGAGGTTTCCAGCATCTCGCAGTAGTAGTCCGGCGTGTAGGCCGAGACCTGCTTGGTCCAGATGACCGCGGAGCGCAGTTCGGTGATGGCCGGCATGCCGCGCAGGCGCTCGACGACCGCCTTCAGCGTGACGCCGGAGTCGGCCAAATCATCCACCAGCAGCACGCGGCCGGCCAGTTCGCCCTTGGGCATGGTGATGTACTTGGCCATGTCCAGGCGGCCCTGGATGGTGCCGGCCTCGGCACGGTAGGAACTGGTGGACATGATGCCCAGCGGCTTGTCGAACACGCGCGACAGCACGTCGCCCGGGCGCATGCCGCCACGGGCCAGGCACAGGATCTGGTCGAACTCCCAGCCCGAGGCGTGCACCTTCAGTGCCAGGCGCTCGGTCAGCAGGTGGTACTCGTCCCAGGACACGTAGAGGTGTTTGCCGTCGTCGGTCAACATGGTGGTGTCGTCTCCGGTGGTGTGATGGTGATCAGGCGGAATACGGATGGCGCAGCACGATGGTGTGCTCGCGGTCGGGGCCCGTGGAGACCATGTCGATGGGGGCACCGATGACCTCCTCAACGCGCTTCAGGTAGGCACGGGCGTTGGCCGGCAGCGCATCCCAGGACGTGGCGCCGAAGGTGGTCTCGGTCCAGCCCGGGAAGGTCTCGAAGATGGGTGTGCAGGCTTCGATCTCGTCGGCGTCCAGCGGCAGGATGTCGGTGGTCTTGCCGTTCAGCTCATAGCCCACGCAGACCTTGATCTCGGCCAGGCCGTCCAGCACGTCCAGCTTGGTCAGGCACAGGCCGGTGATGCCGTTGATGATGATGGAGCGCTTCAGCGCGGCGGCATCCAGCCAGCCGCAGCGGCGTGCGCGGCCGGTGACGGTGCCGCGCTCCTGGCCCACGGTGGACAGGTGGTAGCCCACGGTGCCCGGCGCCTCCCAGTCCAGTTCGGTGGGGAACGGGCCGGAGCCCACGCGCGTCGTGTAGGCCTTGGTGATGCCCAACATGTAGTGCAACAGCTGCGGGCCCACGCCGGCACCGGCTGCGGCATTGCCGGCCACGCAGTTGCTGGACGTCACATAGGGATAGGTGCCGTGGTCGATGTCCAGCAGCGTGCCCTGCGCGCCCTCGAAGAGGATGTTCGCGCCGGCCTTGCTGGCCTTGTGGATCATGTAGCCGACGTCGGCCAGCATGGGCTTGATCTGCTCGGCCATCTTCATGGCCTGCTCGAAGATGGGATCGAACTCCAGCGTGTCGCCCTTCAGATAGCCCGCCAGCGCGAAGTTGTGCAGGTCCAGCAGCTCGCGCAGCTTCTTGGCGAAGCGCTCCGGGTGCTTGAGGTCCTGGGCGCGCAGCGCGCGGCGGGCGACCTTGTCTTCGTAGGCCGGGCCGATACCCTTGCCGGTCGTGCCGATCTTGCCGCTGCCGCTGGTCTCGCGCAGTGCCTCGCGCGCCTTGTCGACGGCGACGTGGAACGGCAGGATCAGCGGGCAGCTTTCGCTGATGAACAGGCGCGAACGCACCTCGACGCCGGCCTTCTCCAGACGCTCGATCTCGGACAGCAGATGGGTCGGGTCCAGCACGACGCCATTGCCGATGTAGCAGGCCACGCCGTCGCGCATGATGCCGCTGGGGATCAGCTGCAGCGCAGTCTTTACGCCCTTGATGACCAGCGTGTGGCCGGCGTTGTGGCCGCCCTGGAAACGCACGACGCCCTGGGCGTGATCCGTCATCCAGTCGACGACCTTGCCCTTGCCCTCGTCACCCCACTGGGTGCCGACGACGACCACATTGCGTCCGCGCGCGGTTTGGCTCATGTTGATTGCCTTGCTTGCTTGAAATGGGAATGTGGGTGCCGCGCCTTACAGCGTGCGGACGACCCAGCCAGCGTGCTCGCGAACCAGTTCGCGGTCACAGTCGAATTCATCGGCCTCGTGCTCATGGCCCGGCAACACGCAGACCACGGTCTCACCCTGCTCGCGCAGCGTGCGGACGGCCTGGCGCAGCGAGGCGTCCTCGCCCCAGGGCGCGCGCACGGCGGCGCGCAGCGGCGTGGGCGTGACCAGCGTGACCAGCGTCTTCAGGTCCAGGCTGAAGCCCACGGCCGGGCGGCGGCGGCCGAACACCGCGCCGACCTCATCGTAGCGGCCTCCGCGCAGTACGGCGTCCGAGCAACCCTGGGCATAGGCCGCGAAGCGAATGCCGGTGTAGTACGCATAGCCTTGCAGATCGGCCAGGTCGAAGCCCAGGCTGATCTCGGGATGAGCGGCGGCCAGGTGGCCGGCCAGCCATTCCAGATCGGCCAGTGCCGACTTCACCAACGGGTGATCGGGCAGGCAGCGAGCCGCTTCCGCCAAGACCTCGCGGCCGCCATAGAGGCTGGGCAGCGCCAGCAGCGCATCGCGCGCAGCGGCCGGCATGTCGGCCGTCAACACGGCCAGCACGGCCATGTCCTTGGCGGCCAGCGCGGCGGTCAGCGCGTCCAGCGCATTGGCCGACAGCTTCACGCCGTCCAGCACGCCTTGCAGCAGTCGCGCGTCCCCCAGATCCAGCATCACGCCCGTCAGGCCGGCGCGGCGCAGCGCGTCCAGCGCCAGGTCTTGCACCTCGAGGTCGGCCTCCATGCCGGCATGGCCGTAAATCTCGACGCCGAACTGCAACGGTTCGCGGCTGGTGTTGAGGCCGTCCGGCCGCGTGTGCATGACGGGGCCGCAGTAGCACAGCCGGGTCACGCCCTGGCGGTTCAGCAGATGGGCATCGATGCGGGCGACCTGCGGCGTCGTGTCGGCGCGCAGGCCCAGCGAGCGGCCGGACAGCTGGTCTACCAGCTTGAACAGCTTGATCTCGGAGCCGGATCCCGTGCCGGACAGCAGAGAGTCCAGGTGTTCCAGCAACGGCGGAATGACCAGCTCGCAGCCATAGCTGCGGGCCATGTCGAGCAGCTCTCTACGCAGCTCTTCGATGCGACGAGCCTGCGAAGGCAGGACGTCGGCGATGTGCTCTGGCAGCAGCCAAGCAGAGGACATGGGCGCGAAGCGGGGCGGTTAAAAACGGCATTGTACCTATGCCCTCCCCGCCTCCGGCGGCCCGCAGCCTTCAGATCAGCGCAACCAAAGCAGTCCCAGCAATCCCATCAAGATGCTGATCAGGCCGATGAAACGGATCTGGCCATCACTCATCGCCAGGATGCGGCTGAAGGTTTCGCGCCAGCGGGCCGGGCTGATGAAGGGCATCAGCCCTTCAATCACCAGCACCAGCGCGACCGCCGTCAGCAGTTCGGTCATTTACGGGCAGGTGCCGCGCCCGGTGCTGCGCCCGAACCGCGCATGGCCTTGAAGAAGTCGCTGCTGGGGTCCACCACCATCACGTCGCTCTTGTTGCGGAACGTGGCGCGGTACGCCTCCAGCTGGCGGTAGAACTGCGCGAACTGCGGGTCGCGGCCGAAGGCTTCGGCGTACAGCGCCGAGGCCTTGGCATCGCCCTCGCCCTTGATCTTCTGCGCATCGCGGTAGGCCTCGGACACGATGACCTCGCGCTGGCGGTCGGCGTCGGCGCGGATCTTCTCGCCCTCGGCGGCCCCGGTGGAGCGTGCCTCGTTGGCGACGCGCTTGCGCTCCGATTCCATGCGGCGGTAGACCGAGTCGGTGATGTCGGAGGCGAAGTCCACGCGCTTGATGCGCACGTCCACGACCTCGATGCCGAACTGCTTGGCCTCGTCGGCCAGGCGGGCGCGCACGTCGTTCATGACCTTCTCGCGCTCGGTCGACAGCACGGCGATGACGGTGCGCTTGGTCACCTCCTCGTTGAAGGCGGCCTGCACGACGGGCGAGAGGCGGTTCTCGACGTTGCGCAGGTCGGCGCCGCTGTTGCGGATGAACTGGCGCGGCTCGACGATGCGCCACTTGATGAGCCAGTCGATGACCAGGCTCTTCTTCTCGGCGGTGAAGATGGGGCGCGAGTCGGGGCTGTCCAGCGTCTGCACGCGGCGGTCCAGCAGGACCACGTTCTGCAGCGGCGGCGGCAGTTTGAACTTCAGGCCCGGCTCGGTGATGACTTCCTTGATCTCACCCAGCGCGTAGACGGCAGCGAACTGGCGCTGATCCACGATGAAGAGCGTGGACGACAGCAGCATCAGCAGCACGAGGGCGCCGGCGACGAAGGCGGCAATACGGTTCATGGCGTGGTTCCTCGATCAGCGGCCGTCGCGGCTGCGCTGGTTGTCGCGGCTGCGCAGGTCGTTGGCGCCGGGCAGCGTCTGTGCCTCGGGTAGCAGCGCGCTGGGCTGGGGCGCAGTGACCGTCACGGTCCCGCTGCTGCCCTGCTGCAGCAGCTTGTCCAGCGGCAGGTAGAGCATGTTGGAGCCGCTCTTGCTGTCCACCATCACCTTGCTGACGCTGCTGTAGACCTGCTGCATCGCGTCGGTGTAGAGGCGGTCGCGCGTGACCTGCGGAGCCTTCTGGTACTCGGTCAGCACGCTCTTGAAGCGCTGCGCATCACCCTCGGCAGCGGCGATGACGCGCGCCTTGTAGCCCTCGGCCTGCTCGCGCAACTTGGCCGACTCGCCCTGCGCACGCGGGATCACCTCGTTGGCATAGGCCTCGGCCTCGTTCTTGATCTGCTCGCGGTTCTGGCCCGCCTTGAACGCATCGGCGAACGCCGCCTGCACCTGCTCGGGCGCCTGCACGCTCTGCACGTTGACGTTCTTGATCTGGATGCCGGCCTTGAGCCGGTCCAGCTGGGTCTGGATGGACTTGACCAGATCGGCCGCAATGGCGTCGCGCTGCTCGTACAGCACCGAGTCCATCTTGCTCTTGCCGACGATCTCGCGCACGGCCGACTCGGCCGCCAGCGTGACGGCATCGCGCGGCTCGCGGTTCTCGTACAGGAAGTCGCGCGCGTCCTTGATCGTGTACTGCACCGTGAAACGAATGTCCACGATGTTTTCGTCCTGGGTCAGCATGGACGAGTCGCGCAGGCCGGTGGCCGCGACGACGGAGTTGCGACCTACCTCGACCTGCTGCAGCTGCGTGACCGAGACCACCTCGTGCTGCTGGAACGGATACGGCAAGCGCCACTGGAAGCCGGCCTCGACCGTCTTGCTGTACTTGCCGAAGGCCGTGATGACGCCCTGCTGGCCTTCCTGCACGATGAAGAAGCCGCTGGCCAGCCAGCCCAGCACGACCACGCCGGCAATCAGGCCCAGGCCGATGCCGGCCCCCTTCATGTCGGGCACGCCACCGCCGCCGTTGCCATTGCCGCCGGTGGGTGCACCGGGCTTGCCGCCGAACATGCCGGACAGCTTGCGGTTGAAATCGCGCCAGAGCTCGTCGAGGTCGGGCGGGCCGTCGTTGCGGCCGTTGTTCAGCAGACGCCCGGCGGCGCGGGCGACCGGCGTCATCAGACGCTGCGCCCAGGGGCTGCGGGACGAAGGGTGGGGTGTGCTGCTCATGCCTGGGAAGGGTCTGAGGGTGAAGGCTCGGAATCTGGAGCCACGGCGTCGAAACGTGGGTCGTGTTCTTCGTAAGTCAAGGGCTCGGCCTGCATGGCCTGCGCGATCAGCTCGCGCAGCTCGGCCAGGCCCGTGCCGTCGACGGCGCTGACGAAGACGCGCGGCGTCGGTTCGCCGGCCGCGTCGTTGCGCAGCAGCGCATCGACCGCCACGCGCGGCCGCTGGTCGTCGGGCAGAAGGTCCTGCTTGTTGTAGACCAGGATCTGCGGCACGCCGGCCGCGCCGATTTCCTCCAGCACGCGCTCGACCTCGGTCATCTGCTCGTCCAGCACGGGGCTGGCCGCATCGACGACGTGCAGCAGCAGGTCGGCATCCGCCGCCTCCTGCAGCGTCGCGCGGAAGGCCTCGACCAACTTGTGCGGCAGGTCGCGGATGAAGCCGACTGTGTCGGACAGCGACACGCTGGCACCGGCCTGCTCCAGGTAGAGCGAGCGGGTGGTGGTGTCCAGCGTGGCGAACAGCTGGTTGGCCGCATAGGCGCGCGCCTTGGTCAGCGCGTTGAACAGCGTGCTCTTGCCCGCGTTCGTGTAGCCGACCAGCGAGACCTTGAAGACGCCGTTGCGCGAGCGCGAGCGGCGCTGCGTGCTGCGCTGCTTCTGCACCTGCTTCAGGCGCTCCTTGGTCTTCTTGATGCGGTCGTCGATCATGCGACGGTCCAGCTCGATCTGGGCCTCGCCGGGGCCGCCGCGCATGCCGATGCCGCCGCTCTGTCGCTCCAGATGGCTCCAGCGCCGTACCAGGCGCGTGGCCAGGTATTGCAGCCGCGCCAGCTCCACCTGCAGCTTGCCCTCGTGGCTCTGTGCTCGCTGGGCGAAGATTTCGAGGATCAGCGCCGTGCGATCGGCCACCGGCACGCCCAGCACCTTTTCGAGGTTGCGCTGCTGGGCCGGCGAAATGGCCTGGTCGAACAGCACCGTGTGGGCCTGGTGGGCCTGCACGAGCAGCTTGATCTCGTCGGCCTTGCCCGAGCCGACGAACAGCGCCGCATCGGGCGCCGGGCGCCGGGCAATGACCTTGGCGACGGGCGTGTCGCCGGCCGACTCGGCCAGCAACGCCAGTTCATCCAGGCTCTCGTCAAAGCCTTGCTTGGCGGACTGCCGACCGAAATCGACGCCCACAAGAATGGCGCGCGCCGCCTCGAAGGGCGGCGTCGCTGCGTTGGCAGAGGTCGAGGACAAGGGGTGGGGATCAGGCGTCCGCGGGAGCGTCGCCGGCGTGGAAGTTGACCGCGCGGCCCGGCACGACGGTGGAGATCGCGTGCTTGTAGACCATCTGGGTCACCGTGTTGCGAAGCAGCACGACGTACTGGTCAAAGGATTCGATGTGGCCTTGCAGCTTGATGCCGTTGACCAGATAGATGGAAACCGGCACGTGCTCTTTGCGCAGCAGGTTCAAAAAGGGGTCCTGCAAAAGTTGGCCTTTGTTGCTCATCGGTATGCTCCGAGTTTTCGGGGAGGTGGGGTACGGGTTGGACCTTAACACAGGGTTTTGCCGCACCCGTCCGTCACCCTAGGTCTTTTCGTCGAAGGGATTCTTCGAGGAACGCAGCTCTATCTTCAGCGGCGTGCCAACCAGTTTGTAGTGGGCGCGGATGCGGCCTTCCAGGTAGCGCTTGTAGACCTCGGTGACGCCTTCCAGCGCATTGCCGTGGATGACGACGATGGGCGGGTTCTGGCCGCCCTGGTGGGCGTAACGCATCTTGGGACGCGACACGCCCGAGCGCTTGGGCTGCTGGTGTTCCACCGCTTCCTGTATGAGGCGGGTCAGCACCGGCGTGGTCATCTTGCGGTAGGCGGATGCGTAGGCATCGGCCATCGCGTTCCACAGCGCAGACAGGCCCTGCCGCTTCAGCGCCGAGATGTGGTGCATGGGCGCGAACTTCAGGAAGGCCAGGCGTTGCTCGATCTGGCGCTTCAGCGTCTCGCGCTGATAGCTGTCGACAGCGTCCCACTTGTTGACGGCCAGCACGACGGCGCGGCCGCTGTCCAGGATGTAGCCGGCAATGTGGGCGTCCTGGTCGGTCACGCCCTGCGTGGCATCCAGCAGCAGCAGCACGACGTGGGCGTCGGCGATGGCCTGCAGCGTCTTGACGACCGAGAACTTCTCGATGGCCTCGAAGACCTTGCCCTTGCGGCGCAGGCCGGCGGTGTCGATGAGCTTGAACTTCTGGCCGTTGCGCTCGAAGTCCACCGAGATGGCGTCGCGCGTCGTGCCCGGCATGTCGAAGGCAACCAGCCGCTCCTCACCCAGCCAGGTGTTGATCAGCGTGCTCTTGCCCACGTTGGGCCGGCCGGCCACGGCCAGGCGGATGACGTCGCGGTCCTCCGCCTGCTCATCGCGCTCGGTCGCGTCGAAGGGCTCCAGCACCGCGTCCAGCAGGCTGCGGATGCCCTGACCGTGCGCCGACGAGATCGGGTGCGGCTCGCCCATGCCGAGTTCATGGAACTCGGCCAGCAGCGGCGACTCGCTCATGCCCTCGGCCTTGTTGACGGCCAAGTGCACGCGCTTGTTGACGCTGCGCAGGTAGCGGGCGATGTCGCTGTCGTGCGCCGACAGGCCCAGGCGGATGTCGACGACGAAGATGACCGCGTCGGCCTCGGCGACGGCCTGCTTGGTCTGCTTGGCCATCTCCTTGACGATGCCGGTGCTGCTGTCGGGCTCGAAGCCGCCGGTGTCGATGACGATGAACTCGCGGTCGCCCAGGCGGCCGTCGCCGTAGTGGCGGTCGCGCGTCAGGCCGGCGAAGTCGGCGACGATGGCGTCGCGCGACTTCGTCAGGCGGTTGAACAGCGTCGACTTGCCCACGTTGGGGCGGCCGACCAGGGCAATGACGGGTTTCATTCGGCCTTGACGGCGAACAGGCCGCCACTCTTGGTGACGAACAAGGCCGTGTCGCCCAGCAGCGCGGTCGCGACGACGGGCGAGCCATCGGTGGACAGGCGCGACCGGGTCTTGCCGGTGTCGCGGTCCAGCAGGTGGACGTAGCCCTCGTAGTCGCCGATCAGCACCTGCTTGGCAGACACCACCGGCACCGACAGCTTGCGCAGCTGGAACTGGTCGGCCGACCAGGCCAGGTCGCCGTTGGCCAGCTTCCAGGCCGACAGGCGGTCCGACGCATCACCGGCGACGACGACCTGGTCGTCCGCACCGATGCCGTTGGTGCCACCCACGGTGCGGCTCCACAGCGCACTGCCGCGCTCGGCGTTCACGCAGCCCACGGCGGACTGGAAGGCGCGCGCGCAGATGGCCTCGCCCTGGCGCACGGCCGGCCCCACCAGGTCGGCCAGCCGCTCGACCTCGTTGGTGCCGCGCGGCGTGGCGACACCGGCTTCCCAGCGCAGCTGGCCGCGCAGCGGGTCAATGCCCGCCAGGCGGGCACCCTGGCCCACGACCAGCGTGTCTTTGTAGGCCAGCAGCACGCCGGCCTTGGCCAGCGTCAGCGGCTCGCCGGGGCGGCGCAGTTCCCAGATCTTGCGGCCGTCCAGCGCGTCGAAGGCGATGACCTGGCGGTCCAGCGTCAGTGCAAAGACGCGTTCGCCCGCCACCAGCGGTGCGGCGATGACGGGCGTGGGCAGGGCCTTCTTCCAGAGGACCTTGCCGGCGTCCAGCACGACCAGTTCGTTGTCGCGGTTGACGACGGCGGCAAAGCGACCGTCGCTGCCGACACCGGCGGCCAGCTTGCCGCCGGCATCGCCGCGCCACAACTCGCGGCCGTCGGCCGCGGCCAGCGCACGCACGCTGCCGTCGCTGCCGGCCACCACGAAGCGGTCGGCGGGCGTGGCGATACCGAGCGGGAAGCCGATGCTGTCGCCCTTGCCGCTCCAGAGCACGCGGCCGCTGGCGGGGCCGGACAGCGTCTCCAGCTTGGCCGGCAGGTTCTTGGCATCGCCGAACCAGCGGTTCCAGGTGTTGCTGATGGTCGAGCAGCCCGACAGCGAGGCGGCGGCCAGCGCGATCAGCGAGATCTGGACAAGGCGCTTCATTGCGCGGCTCCGGTGGCTTCTTCGACGGCGGTGGGCACGCCCAGCGTGGACAGCTTGGCCTCGACGATGCGGCGGTAGTCCTGCTCCTTGGGCAGGCCGGCCAGCGCCTTCTGGTACTGGGCCTTGGCCTCATCGCGCTTGCCTTGCAGCAGCAGCGCGTCGCCACGGCGGTCGGCCACCAGCGCCTCGAAATCCTTGGACTGGATGGCGTCCAGCGTCTTGCCGGCCTCGTCGTAGGCCTTGGCATCCAGCTGCAGGCCGGCCAGGCGCAGGCGGGCCAGGTCGCGGTAGGCAGGCTGGGCGCCATGCTCGGCGACCCAGCCCAGGCTTTGCTTGGCCTCGTCGGCCTTGCCCTTGTCCAGCTGCAGTTTGGCGGCCTGCAGGCCGGCCTGGGCGGCGTAACCGGTGCTGGCGAAACGTGCCTTCAGGTCGCCCGCGGCGGCGGCGGCCTTGTCGGCATCCTGGGCGGCCAGCGCGCGCTCGAACTCCTCGTACATCGCGCCGGCCTTGGCGGCCTGGTCGCGCTGATACCAGTTCCAGCCCTGCCAGGCGGCAAACGCGGCCAGCACGGCCGTGATCACCCAGGTGATGAGATTGCCCCAGCGCTTCCAGAAGGCCTTGAGCTGGTCGAGTTGTTCTTGTTCTTCGAGGTCGAGATGGGATGCCATGGGAAAAAGACAGCTGTTCGGGCAAGGCCCGGGATTATGCGGTGCGCAGATCAGTGGCCCAGGTGGCCACGTCGGCGAGCGTGCGGGTGGTCTGTTCGGCACCATCGCGCAGCGGCTTGACCGCCACCTCGCCACGGTTCAGCTCGTCGCCGCCGAAGACCAGCGCAAAGCGGGCGCCGGACGCATCGGCCTTCTTGAACTGCGACTTGAACGAGCCGCCGCCGGCGTGCATCTGCACGCTGACGCCGGCCGCGCGCAGCGCCTCCAGCGTGGGCAGGATGCGCGGCAGCTCGGCCGGGTCGGGCACCACGGCATAGGCGTCGGGCGCCTGGGCCGCTGCCTGCAGGCCCAGCGTCTCCAGCAGCAGCAGCAGGCGCTCGATCCCCATGCCGAAGCCCACGCCCGGCGTGGGCTTGCCGCCCAGTTGCTCGACGAGGCCGTCGTAGCGGCCACCGGCGCAGACCGTGCCCTGGGCGCCGAGCTTGGTCGTCACCCACTCGAACACGGTGAGGTTGTAGTAGTCCAGCCCGCGCACCAGGCGGGGGTTGATGCGGTAGGCCAGGCCGACGGCATCCAGCAGCGCCTTCACGCCGTTGAAGTGGGCCAGCGAGGCCTCGCCGAGGAAGTCCAGCAGCTTGGGCGCCGCCTCGGCCATGGCCTGCATGGCGGGGTTCTTGGTGTCCAGCACGCGCAGCGGGTTGCTGTACATGCGGGTCTTGGCTTCCTCGTCCAGCACGTCGCGGTGCTGCTCCAGGTGGGCGATCAGCGCCTCACGGTGGGCGCGGCGCTCCTCGGGCTGGCCCAGGCAGTTGATCTCCAGCGTGACGTCCTCGCCCTCCTTCAACCCCAGCTCGCGCCACAGCGTGCGGGCCAGCAGGATGACCTCGGCATCGACGTCCGGGCCCGCGAAGCCCAGCGCCTCGATGCCCATCTGGTGGAACTGGCGGTAGCGGCCCTTCTGCGGCTTCTCGCGGCGGAACATGGGGCCGACGTAGTACAGCCGGCGGGGCGAGTCGCGCAGATAGCTGTGTTCGATCATGGCGCGCACGACGCCGGCCGTGCCCTCGGGGCGCAGCGCCAGATGCTCGGCCTGGCCATGCTTGTCGGCGCGGTCTTCGAAGGCGTACATCTCCTTTTCGACGATGTCCGTCACCTCGCCGATGCCGCGCACGAACAGCGCGGTGGGCTCGACGATGGGCACCCGCACGTTCTGGTAGCCGTAGCGCTGCAGCACGCTGCGCATCGTGGCCTCCAGCGACTCCCAGCGCGCCGACTCCGGCGGCAGGATGTCGTTCATGCCCTTTACCGCCTGCAGCGGCTGGACTTTCTTGGTCTCGCTCATGGAATCCGTATTCAGGCCGCAGCCGTGGCGCCGAAGCGCTTCTCGATGTAGTTCTCCACCAGCGCGTGGAACTCCTGCGCGATGTTGTCGCCACGCAGCGTCACGGCCTTCTCGCCGTCGATGAAGACGGGCGCGGCCGGCGCCTCGCCGGTGCCGGGCAGGCTGATGCCGATGTCGGCATGCTTGCTCTCGCCGGGGCCGTTGACGATGCAGCCCATGACGGCCACCTTCATCTCCTCGACGCCGGGGTATTTGTTGCGCCACACCGGCATCTGCAGGCGCAGGAAGTCGTCGATTTGCTTGGCCAGTTCCTGGAAGGTCGTGCTGGTCGTGCGGCCACAGCCCGGGCAGGCCGTCACGCTGGGGTTGAAGTGGCGCAGGCCCAGCGCCTGCAGGATCTCCAGCGCGACGACAACCTCCTGCGTGCGCGCCTCGCCCGGCTGGGGCGTGAGGCTGACGCGGATGGTGTCGCCTATGCCCTCTTGCGCCAGGATGCCCAACGCGACTGAGGACGCCACCGTGCCCTTGGTGCCCATGCCGGCCTCGGTCAGGCCCAGGTGCAGCGCGTAGTCACAGCGACGGGCCAGTTCGCGGTAGACCGAGATCAGGTCCTGCACGCCGCTGACCTTGCAGCTGATGATGAT
>CBFGPX010000009.1:0-41202 GCA_965650725.1 uncultured Comamonadaceae bacterium
TGCTGCAGCGTCGCGATCAGCACGGCGGCGTTGGCGGCCTTGGGCAGTTCGGTCTCGAAGCGCGCCAGGTAGTCCTGCGTCCAGCTCAGCGCCGTCACGTCCTGCGGTGCGCCGGCGCGGCTGTGGCCGGGGATGACGCGCAGCGGCTGCAGCGCAGCCATCGTGCCGAGCTTGGCGGTCCAGGCCGCGCGCTCCTGCGCGGTCTGCGTGTCGGCCGTCCACACGTGCAGACCGGCGAACACGTTGACACCGCCGGCCACCGTGCGCAGCGACGGGATCCACACATAGCTGCGGTGCGGCAGCGCGTCGTCCAGGCCGCGGATCTCCAGCTTCTCGCCTTCCAGCTCGATGACCGGCGTGGCCAGCGCCTCGGGCAGCGGCACGGTCTGCGGCGCGTTGGCACCCAGGCGCGGGCCCCAGACCTGCAGCTTGATCGCCAGCGTGGCCGCTATCTTCTTCAGCGTCGGCGCCGTCGCGACGACGCGCGCCTGCGGGAAGAGCTGCTTCAACACGCCGATGCCGAAGTAGAAGTCCGGGTCGGCCTGGCTGATGTAGATGATCTTCAGCGTCTTCTTGCTGTCCAGCACCATGCCGGCGATGCGCAGCGCGTCGGCGCGCGTGAAGCCGGTGTCCAGCAGCACGGCGTCGCTCTTGCCGCTCACCAGCACCGCGTTGACGTGGAAGCTGCCGGCGTCGGCGTTGTAGACCTGCAGGTTCAGCGGCGCCGTGGCGGCCGATTGGGCGTGGACGGGGGTCATGTGCAGCGTCATGGCGGCCAGCGGCAGGGCGAGACGGCGCAGGGTACGGAGGGAGTTCATGGCGTTCCTGGTGTTGGGGTGCGATGGGCGCCACTCTATTGGTGCCGTTTGAATCGATAAACACCGATAGAGTCGATGGTTTGTCAACCATATCGATCAAATCATGGACAGACTGACGGCCATGCGCGTCTTCGTGGAGGTGGCCGAGCGCGCCAGCCTGACCCAGGCGGCGGACGCGCTGGACATGTCGCGCGCGATGGCGTCCCGCTACCTGGAAGGGGCCGAGCGCTGGCTGGGCGCGCGCCTGCTGCAGCGCACCACCCGGCGCGTCAGCCTCACCGAGGCGGGCGAGGCCGCGCTGCTGCGCTGCCGCCAGATGCTGGAACTGGCCCGCGAGACGGAGGCCGCCGTCGGCGAGCAGGGGCTCACACCGCGCGGCCGGCTGCGGGTGACGGCCAGCGCATCGCTGGCCCAGGCGCGCCTGGCCGCCGTGGTGGCCGACTTCCTCGCGCTGCATCCCGACTGCGAGGTCGAGCTGGTGGTGCTGGAGCGCGCGGTCAACCTGGTCGAGGAGCGCATCGACCTCGCCGTGCGCATCAGCAACCAGCTCGACCCGGGCCTGGTCGCCCGGCCGTTGGGGCGTTTCCGCTCGGTGCTGTGCGCGGCACCCGCCTACCTGGCCGGCGCCGCGCCGCTCGCGACGCCCGACGACCTGCGCCGGCACCGCTGCGTGACGCATGCCTACGTGAACCGCAACGACTACACGCTGCAGCAGGACGGCCAGTGGCTGCGCGTGCCGGTGCGCTCGGTGCTGCAGAGCAACGACGCCGGCGTCATGCACCGCGCCGTGCTGGCCGGCGCGGGCCTCGCCATCCTGCCGGACTACCTCGTCGACGACGACCTGCGCGCCGGGCGGCTGCAGCACCTGCTGCCGGACTGCGAGCCCGAGTCGCACGCCATCCACGGCGTCTACCTGTCGCGCCAGTACCAGCCGCTGGCGCTGCGGCTGCTGCTGGACTTTCTGGCCCAGCGACTGGGCTAGAAGTTCACCGCCTTGGTCTTCAGCCCGCGCGCCACCAGCGTGGCGTTGATGAGCTGGGCCTGCTCGCGGCTGGGGAAGGGCCAGATCGTGGCGCGCCAGCCTTCGGGCGTCTTGATGACATCGGCCTGCAGCGCGTCGGGGTTGCTGTGCACGCCCACCAGGCCGGCCTTCATCTTGGCCAGCAAGGCCTCGGCGTCGGCCTTGCTGCCGGCGGGGCCCACCAGCGCCACGGCCTGCCTGCCGGGCGCTTCGGCCAGGCGGGTCAGGCGCGGGTCCGGCGGCTCGGCGGCCCTGACGGCGGGCTCGGGCGGCTTCTCGGCGGGCTTGTCGGCTGGCTTTTCCACCGGCTTCTCGGCGGGTTTCTCGGCCGGCTTGTCCGCCGCCTTGCCACCGCCCAGCAGCGGCGGCAGCGTCTTGCCGTCGCTACGCTCCACCAGGCGCGGGCGGATGTCGGGCACGGCGGGCTCGCCGGCATCACTGGCCGAGGCTGCTGGAAGTGCCGAAGCGGCCGATGCCGCGGCGGAAGCCGGCTCGGCCGGGCCGGAGGCCGGTTCCGACGCGGCCGGTGGTGCGCTCGGCGCGGCGGCCGGCATGACCGGTGCAGAGGCGGGTGCCGATGCCGCCGACGCGGGGGGCGCCACCGGTTTGGCCGCCGGCTGCGGCCACAGCTGCCAGGCGGCCACGCCGGCCAGCGCGGTCAGCACCGCGGCGGCGGCGCCGGCGCGGACGGGGTCCCACAGCCGGCGGCCGATGATCTGCGACGGAATGCCGCGCCCGCTGATCACGCGGGTGCGGGCGCTGCCCACCTCCACGCCGGCGCTCATCAGGTACAGCTCGAAAGGCCAGCCGCCGCGCTTGGCGGCCAGCGCCTCGTCGATGACGATGACGCGCCAGGGACGCGTCTCGGGCGTGGCCGGCGCTTCGGCAAAGCCGTGGGCCAGCGCAAAGGCCTCGATGCGCGCCGGGCTCAGGCCCGGGATGAACTTCTCGTTGAAGGCGCGCCACTGCGTGCGCCTGGCGCGGCCCAGCAGCCGTGGCAACTGGGCCGGCAGCGCCTTCAGCCGCTGCAACCATACCGAACCGCGTGATACCGGCGGCGAGTCGTGCAAGGCGTCGAAGGCGCTGACGGCATCGGTGAGCACCGGCTCCACGAACGCACCCGCGTCCGCCGTCGTGCGCACGAAGGGCAGGGCCACCACGCCGATGGTGTGCACATCGCCGACGCCGATGCGGCGTGCGAGGGGGTGGCTGTTGTGCCAGTCAACGATCTGTTCGGCCAGGCGCTCCATGACTCATCGATCTTGCCCCGGCGCCCTGCCGGGCGAGCGGGAAAACAGCAGGGTCAACTCAGCTCAGTTGCTTCAGCAGCCAGGCGTTCAGGTCGGCGATCTCCTCGGCGCAGACCGAGTGCGGCATGGGGTAGTCGTGCCACTCGACGGCGTGGCCCAGCGCGCGCAGTGCGTCGCGGCTGGCCGTGCCGCGAGCCGGGGCGACGATGGGGTCCTGCCGGCCGTGGGCCAGGAAGATGGGCAGGTCGGCGTTGGCCGCCGAGCGCTCGGCCGTCGTCGCCGCGGCCAGCGGCAGATAGCCCGACAGGCCCACCGCGCCGCCCAGGCGCTCGGGGTAGCGCAGCGCGGTCATCAGCGTCATCGCGCAGCCCTGCGAGAAACCCATCAGCACGATGCGGTTCGCCGGCACGCCGCGCGCGCGCTCGGCGTCGATCAGCTCGGCGATCTGCTGCTGCGACTCGCGCAGGCCGGCTTCGTCTTCGCGGCGCACGAGGTCGGTCACGAGGATGTCGTACCAGGCCCGCATCACATAGCCGTTGTTGATGGTCACCGGCCGCTGGGGCGCATGCGGGAACACGTAGCGCACCGGACCGATGGCGGCCAGGTCCAGCTCGCCGCAGATGGGCACGAAGTCGTAGCCGTCGGCGCCCAGGCCGTGCAGCACGATGAGGGTCGTGCGCGGGTTGGGGGCGGTCTCGATGACGTGGGTCTCAAGCATGGGGATTCCAGTCCTTCTTCAACAGTTCAAAGCGCTTGTCGCCCCAGGCGTCCAGGCCTTCGTCGGTGGGCCGCCAGCCGGCGCGGCGGTAGAAGGCCTCGGCGCGCGAGTCGGGCTGCGTGCCCAGGTCCAGTCGCGTGTGGCCCTGCTCGAACAGCCAGCCCACCATGACGTCGTGCAGCTGGCGGCCGTAGCCGCGGCCGTGCAGCGGCGGGTCCACGAACATGGCCCAGATGTGGCCGTCGCGGTTGTCGGCGATGGCGAAGCCGGCAAGGCGGCCGTTCTCCAGCTCGATCACCCAGCCGCGCCCGTAGTCGTTCAGGTAGGCGTGCAGTTCATCGTCTTGGATACGGCCTGGCGTCAGCGTGTTCTCGGTGACGGCATAGCGCACGCGCCAGAGTTCGGCGGTGTCGGCGGGGGTGGCGAGGCGAAGCGTCATGGCCGTCATTGTCGCGACAGTCGGCGGCGGCCTTGCGGGCCATCATGCGGGCCATGGGAAGCCTCCATCTCGTCCGCCATGGCCAGGCCAGTTTCGGCGCGGCCGACTACGACCAGCTCAGCGCCACCGGCCATGAGCAGTGCCGGTTGCTGGGCGCCTACTGGCGCGAGCGGCAACAGCGCTTCGATGCGGTGTTCACCGGCACCCTGCGCCGGCATGCGCAGTCGCTGGCGGGCATCGTGGAGGGCTACGGCCAGGACCTGCCGGCCGTCGCGTTGCCGGGGCTGAACGAGTACGACAGCGAGGCGGTCGTGCGCGCCATCCATCCGCAGCCCCTGCCCAGGCCCACGGACCCGGCGGCCGTCAAGCAGCATTTCCGGCTGCTGCGCACGGGCCTGCTGGCCTGGATGCGAGGCGAGACCCGCCCGCAGGGCATGCCGGCGCACGCGGACTTCCAGGCCGGCGTGGTCGATGCGCTGGCGCGCGTGCTGGCGCTGGGCGTGGGCCGGCAGGTGCTGGTGGTGTCCAGCGGCGGGCCGATCGCGACGGCCGTGGCGCATGTGCTGCAGGCGCCGCCCGAGAGCCTGGTGGAGCTGAACCTGCGCCTGCGCAATGCGTCGCTCACCGAGCTGGCCTTCAACCGCGAGCGCTTCCACCTGGTCACCTTCAACACGCTGCCGCACCTGGACACGGCCGCCACCCGCGGCCACGTCACGCACGCCTGACTGGCCCCATCGGGCCATGACTCCGGGCATGGTCCTGGCTCCCCTGGGCGATGTACGGACGCCCGGCCATCGGCAGCATGACGGCACCTTCACTGCGATGGGATGCCCGTCATGTCCGCCCTCCGTTCTTTTGTGCTCACCACCGCGCTGGCCCTGACGGCCGCGCTGGCCCAGCCGGCCCAGGCCCAGGGCTTCACGTTCACCCAGGGCGGCTATGCCGATGGCGCCACGCTGTCCGGCAGCTTTGCCGGTACCGACCTCGACGGCGACGGCTGGCTCTACGGCTATGAGCTCACCGCCTTCGAGCTGCACTGGTCCGGCAACCGCGCGGTGCAGGCCTTCAGCCATGCGCTGGGCGACCGGTCGGGCATCGAGTTCGAGCTGTCCAGCCAGCGCATCTGGCACCTGGCCAGCGTCAACCAGACCGAGGACGGAACGCGCCTGTTCAGCTACGACAGCATGGGCTGGCCCAGCTACCAGATTCCGGGCACGGTCGGCGACGAGCAGTTGGGCCTGGCCTCCATGACCTGGCAGCCGCTGCAGGTGGCGGCCGCCGTGCCGGAGCCGCAGAGCCTTGCAATGCTGCTGGCCGGGCTGGGCTTCATCGGCGTCTGGCGCCGGGCGCGGCCCGGGCCGTGCGCCTGAGGCGTGCGCGCGGAACGATCAGCCGCGCGGGCGGCGGCGCGAGGCGGCCGCGACGCCCACCAGCGCCATGCCGGCCAGGGCCAGCGAGGCCGGCTCCGGCAGCGCGCGCGTGGTGGTCGAACTGGAGTCGGTCACGAAGTCCTGCTGCGCCGGCACGTAGGCCATGTCGGCCGACAGCAGGTCGCCGATGGGCTTGCTGCCCGCCTGGTCGGTGAAGCCGACCTTCAGGTGCGGGGCGATGGAGCCCGTCAGGTCGATGCCCGTGCCCAGCAGATCGATGGTGAACAGCATGTCGCCGGTCAGCCGGATGTTCGGATTGGCGTCCAGGCAGAAGGCGCCGGAGTTGCCGCTCTTGTTGCAGCCCTGACCGGCCAGTTCGGTGTGGGTGTAGGCCCAGCTGATCGTCATGCCGGGGTCGGGGCTGACGCTGACGTTGATGCCGCTCAGGCCCGGCAGCTTGCCGCCCGCGCCGTCCAGGCCGTTGAAGCCCAGGTAGCTCAGGTAGCCCGCCGTCTTCCAGTTGCCGCTGGCCTTGTCGGCGTTCAGGATCTCCAGCGTGAAGGTGTCGGCGTCCACGACCTGGAAATTGAACGACACGCCCTGGCTGGAGGCGACGTAGTCGGCTTGGGCGGTGGCGGTCAGCGTCGTCAGCAGCGAGGCAGCGATGAGGCGCAGGGTCTTGGACATGAGTGCTTCTTCCTGGTTGGCCGTAGCCGAACGTCGACTTCAAACTAGGGGGTGAGTGTGGGCGGGAGGCCCGGATCGCGCATCCCGCCGTCGCGGGGGAGTCGGGGCCCGCTGTGTGCGAATTTGGGCATTCAAGCCACGTTCACCCTGCAAACGCGGGGGAGGCAGACGGTTGCAGCCGCTGTCCGACAATCGCGGCGATGTCCTCACCCCTCTTCACCTCGCTGATCACGCCGCCGCCCGCGGCCTCGGCGCCGGCCCATGAACGCTTGATGCACCTGATCCGCCTGGCGCTGGCTGGCGGCCGGTTCGGCAAGCTGCTGCTGTCCGGCCCCGTGGCCGTGGATGGCGACGACGCCGACGTCGAGCGCCTGACCGTGCGCGCCATCGAGTTGCGCGGCGAGCCCTGCCTGAGCTTCCTGTGGCGTCACCGCACCAAGGACGTCACCAAGAACCACGCACCCGAGGCCGGCCTGGCCGAGATCGCCACGCTGCTGGGCGCGCGTTTCCGCAACGCCCACCTGCACACCGCCACCGAGGAGGTGCAGTTCGCCGTCAGCCGCAAGGGCCGCGAGACCTTGCGCGTGACCCGCATCGACAGCGCCGAGGCGCCCGCACCCGCCGCGCACGACAAGGCCAAGCACCGCCCGCTGGAGATGGCGCATCCGGTCTGGTCGGCGCTGGGGCTCACGCATCGGGTCAAGGGCGAGCCGGCGCTGGTGCCGGCCATGGCGCGCAAGTGGAAGCAGATCAACCGCTTCGTCGAGATCCTTGCTGCCGCGGTGGACGAGGCCCTGCTGCAAGGCCCGGTGCGCGTGGCCGATTTCGGCTCCGGCAAGGGCTACCTGACCTTCGCGGTGCACGACTGGCTGCAGGCCCGGGGCCTGGACCCGCGCGTGACCGGCATCGAGCTGCGCGACGACATGGTCAGGCTGTGCAACGCCGTCATCGACGGCGAGCAGCTCGCCGGCATCCGCTTCGACCAGGGCGACGTGCGCACCCAGGCCGTGCAGCCGCTGGACGTGATGATCGCGCTGCATGCCTGCGACATCGCCACCGACCATGCGCTGCACGTGGGGCTGCAGAGCGGCGCCCGCATCATCATGAGCTCGCCCTGCTGCCACAAGGAGCTGCGCCCGCAGATGACCATGCCGGCCGTGCTGCGGCCCATGCTGCAGCATGGCATCCACCTGGGCCAGGAGGCCGAGATGGTGACCGACTCGCTGCGCGCGCTGCTGCTGGAAAGCCAGGGCTATCGCACCCAGGTGTTCGAGTTCATCGCGCTGGAGCACACCAGCAAGAACAAGATGATCCTGGCCGTGAAGGCGCAAGGCGCCGCCGCCGAGGCGCTGGCCGCGCGCCGGCCCGAACTGCTGGCGCAGATCGCCGAGATCAAGCGCTTCTACGGGCTGCGGGAGCAGCGGCTGGAGCAGTTGCTGGCGGCCGCCTGAGAGGCCGAGCGGCCGGGCGCCGACCGGCGCTGGGCAGTTGTCAAGACCCCGCTCGTTCAACGAAGCAACGCCGGCCGCTTGCTGCGCTGCACAAAATCTTTGACAGCGCAATCCGGCCGTGCCTAGAGTCGTGTCTCACAAACAAAGGGAGATTCGACATGGACTGGTTGAAGAGCATCAGGATAGGTCCGAGGCTGGGGCTGGCCTTTGCTTTGGTGCTGGGACTGCTGGCCGCCGTGGCCGTGCTGGGGCGGGTCAGCCTGGGCCAGGTGGCCGCAGGGCTGGAGACCGTCTACCAGGATCGCACCGTGCCGCTGGCCCAGCTCGGCGACGTCAGCCGGCTGACGATACGCAACCGCTTTCTGCTCGCCGAGATGATGCTCAAGCCCGAGCCGGCGCTGATCGAGAAGCATGCGCAGGAGATGGCGACCAACGTCAAGGCCATCGACGAGCTGCTCAAGCAATATCTGGCGACCCATCTGACCGACGAGGAGAAGCGGCTGGCCGAACGCTTCGTCGCCGCGCGCACCAGCTATGCCCAGCAAGGCCTGGCACCGGCGCGCGCAGCGCTGCTGAAGGGGGATCTCGCGGCCGCGCGCGCGAGCTACGACGGCAAGGTGGCCGAGATGGCGCCGCAGGTGGCCGAGAGCCTGGCGGCGCTGCAGCAGCTGCAGGTGAGCGTGGCGCAACAGGAGTACGAGGCCGCCAGGGTCGTGCAGCGGCGCGCCGAATGGATCACGCTGGCATCGACGCTGTTCGCCATCGGCCTGGGGCTGGTGCTGGCCTGGCTGATCACGCGCTCCATCACCGAGCCGGTCGCCGTCGCCGTGCGGCTGGCCGAGGCCGTCTCCGTGGGCGACCTGCGCCAGCGCATCAGCGTGCAGGGGCAGGACGAGGTGGCGCAACTGCTGCGCGCGCTGGCGGCGATGAACGACAACCTGGTCAAGATCGTCAGCCAGGTCCGCCACAGCTCGGACTCCATCGCCACCGGCTCGTCCGAGATCGCCACCGGCAATGCCGACCTGTCGCAGCGCACCGAGGAGCAGGCCTCCAACCTGCAGCAGACCGCGGCCTCGATGGAGCAGATGAGCGCGACGGTCCGGCAGAACGCCGACATCGCCCGCACCGCGACCCAGCTTGCCGGCAGCGCCAGCGGCGCGGCCACCCAGGGCGGCGAGGTGGTGGGCCGCGTCGTCAGCACGATGGAGGAGATCAGCAGCAGTTCGCGGCGCATCGTGGACATCATCGCGACCATCGACGGCATTGCCTTCCAGACCAACATCCTGGCGTTGAACGCTGCGGTCGAGGCGGCGCGCGCCGGTGAGCAGGGCCGGGGCTTCGCGGTGGTGGCCGGCGAGGTGCGCACGCTGGCGCAGCGCTCCGCCGAGGCCGCCAAGGAGATCAAGAACCTGATCGGCCAGAGCGTGGAGCGGGTCGATGCCGGCTCGCGGCTCGTCGCCGAGGCCGGCAGCACCATGGACGAGATCGTCAACCACGTGCGCCGCGTGGCCGACCTGATCGGCGAGATCGACTCCGCCAGCGGCGAGCAGGCCAAGGGCATCGGCCAGGTCAGCGAGGCCGTCAACCAGCTCGATCAGGTCACGCAGCAGAACGCCGCGCTGGTCGAGGAGTCGGCCGCCGCCGCCGAGAGCCTGAAGCACCAGGCCGCCCGGCTGGCCGAAGTGGTCGGGCAGTTCAAGCTGGATGCCGAGGCCCCGCCGCCCGCGCCGGCGCCCCGGCGCGCGTCCGCGCCGCCGCGCCCGGCTGCCGTGGCGGTGCCGGCCCGGCCCGCCGCCGCGGCCGACCCGGGCGGCAACTGGGAGAGCTTCTGAGCCCGGCGCCCAGCGGCTGACCGAGGTCTCGACCCGGTCGGCCGGCCGCTGCGCGAGCCCGCGCAGGGCCAGCGGCGCGATGGGCGGGTGGTCGCAGATCAACATCGGGCCGGGCACATCGCCGACGAGCCTGCGGCATGGGCCGGGCCCGCCCCTATCATTTCGCGCCATGGCTCTCGCCCACACCAAGACCCGTGCGCCGCGCCCCCGCGACGGCCTGCTGCTGCCCCGGCCGGCGCTGCTGGCCGACATCGCACGAGCGCTGGACGACCAGCGCGTGCTGCTGATCTGTGCGCCCGCCGGCTACGGCAAGACGGCGCTGCTGACCCAGGCCCTGGCGGCTCAGCCCGACGGCGTGGCCATCGCCTGGGTGGCGCTGGACGAGGGTGACGACCTGGGCCGGCTGCTGGACTGTCTGTTCGCCGCCTTCGAGCCCTTCGACCTGCCCTGGCGCACCGCGCCCGAAGGCCTGCGCGACGCGGCACTGCGCGGCGGCGCCGAGATCGTCACCGTGGCCGACGCGATGCTGAATGCGCTGGAGGCCTGCGAGGTGGCGCGTGGCCTCATCGTGCTGGACGACGCCCACCATCTCGTGGATGCGGCCTCCATCCAGTTCCTGGACCGTTGGCTGGCGCGCATGGGCTGGCGCTGGCGGCTGGTGCTGTCGGCGCGGCACGAGCCGCCGCTGCGCCTGGCGCGGCTGCGCGCGGCCGGCGAGCTGGCCGACCTCGGTCCGGCCGAGCTGGCGCTGGGGCGCGGCGAGGTCGAGCAGCTGGCCCAGGCCGCAGGCCTGGACCAAGCCGCGGCGGCCGGCCTGTACGAGCGCTGCCAGGGCTGGCCGGCGGGCCTGCGGCTGGCGCTCGGGATGAGCCAGGGCCAGCGCCTGCCCGCGGCCATCGACCGCGCCACCTTCGACTACCTGGCCGCCGAGGTGCTGGACCGGCTGGATGCCGGCCTGCGCGGCTTCCTGCTGCGCACCAGCGTGTTGCACGAGCTGGACGCCGCCCGCTGCCAGGCCATGGGCGAGGGCGCCTACGTGGCGGGCTGGCTGGCCGAGATCGAGCGGTTGTCGCTGTTCGTCACCGTCGTGGACCTGGCGCCGCACACGCTGCGCCTGCACCAGCTGTTCCGCGACATGCTGCAGCAGCGCCTGCGCCAGGAGCAGCCCGACACCCACCGCGAGCTGCTGGAGCGCGCCGCGATGCTGGAGACCGATGCCATGCGCCGGCAGAACCTGCTGCTGGCCGCCGGCCGCCCCGAGCGCGCCGCCGAACTGCTGCTGGCCGACGGCGCACTGCTGATGAACCAGCTGGGCGCCCAGGGCCTGCTGGACCTGACGCGGCGCTTCGACAGCGCGTTCGCCGACACCAGCCCCGAGCTGCACCGCGTGAAGGCGCTGGCGCTGTGGGTGCTGTGGGAGGCGCAGCAGGCCGAATGGCATTTGAGCCGCGCCGAGGCGCTGTTCGAGGCGCGTGGCGATGACGCAGGCCTGCGTGCGTCCCAGGCCCACCGCAGCATCCTGCTGATTGCGCAGGGGCGGCTCCAGGAGGCCGGGGCGCTGCTGCGCGACCTCGACCCGTTCGCGCTGTCCGGCGAGCTGCGCCGCATGTCGCTGCTGGGCCGCACCTGGCATGCGCTGGAGAGCTGCCGCTTCGACGCCGTCGCGCCGCTGTTCGAGGCGCTGGTCGCGGAGCTGGAGCAGTCGGCCTCGCTGGAGGCCTGGTACACCGGCTCGCCGGCGCCGCGCCAGATCAGCTGCGCGGGCATGGCGGCGCCGGTGGACCGCTGGTACCGCGGCGCGCTGCAGGTGCTGGGCGACCGGGCGCTGCCCTTCGGCGTCAACGCCCACATGGCCCAGGCCTGGAATCTGTTCTGGCAGGGGCGTCTGCCGGAGGCGCGGCAACTGCTCGCGCGCGCCGAGTCCGACGCCGCCTGGTTCGGCCGTCTCATCATTGCCCGCAACCACGGCCAGGCCTTGCACGCGATGCTGGACCTGATCGCCGGCCAGCACGACTCGGCGCTGCAGCTGATGCGGCTGCGCCTGGCCGAGCATGTGCCGGGCTACGGCCTCTGGGGCGAATGGCACGCCACCTTCTTCATGTCCCGCATGGCCGCGGCCTGCGGCAACCGTGCGGCCCTGGCCGAGGGGCTGGCGCGTCTGGCGCGCCTGGGCGCCGACCTGAGCGACCTGGTCATGCCCCACCGCACGCGGCCGCTGCTGGGCCTGCAGGCGCAGCTCGCGGCGCTGGATGGCCGGCAGAGCGAGGCCATCGCCGCCTGGCGCGGCCTGCTGGCCGACGGCGAGAGCGGCGACCTGCTGGGCCAGTTGGCCGAGGCCCGTGCGCGCCTGGCCGAAGCGCTGCTGGAGCAGGGCGACCGCGCCGGCGCGGTCCAGGTGCTGGCACCGGCCCTGGCGAGGCGCGAGCCGGGCGGGCTGATGTGGGCCGTGCCGCGGCTGCTGCGCCTGGCCGGCGAGGACTGGGGCGATCTGCTGGACACCGGCGACCTGGCCCGCCTGCGCGGCTGGGCCGACGTGCTGCGGCCGGCGGCGCAGGCCGCGCAAGAGGCCCCGCCCGCCGTGGCGGCCGACGAGCGCCTGTCGCAGCGCGAGGCCGAGGTCATTGCGCAGATCGCCGCCGGTGCCAGCAACAAGCACATCGCCCGCGCGCTGGATCTGAGCCCCCACACCGTCAAGCGGCATGTGGCCAACATCCTCGACAAGCTGGGCCTGAACTCGCGCGGCGAGGCCGCGGCCTGGTGGAACCAGCGGACTCAGGCGGCCACGAGGCCCGGCGCGCTGGGCTGACCCAGCGCCCGGCACAGCTTGGCCCAGGCGCCGTCGTTGAGCCACGCGCGGGCCGAGGCCAGCACCGGGGCCTGCACGGCGGGCGGCATGCCTCCGATGATCATGACCCGCTCGGCCGGCGACAGCGCCGGGATCATCCAGCGCAGGATGTCGCTCATCTCGCGCGGGCCGATGCTGGCCAGGATGCGGCCGTGGATCTCGAACAGCTCCTCGTCCGTGTAGGCCGCCCACAGTGCCTGGTTGTGGCGGCTCTCCTCCACGCCCATGTGCTCGAAGTTGTGCGCGACGAAGGCCGCGAAGCGGCGGTACAGGCGCTGCGCCGCGGCGGCCGACGGCATGGCGCGCAGCGCGGCGCCCTCGGCCCGCAGCGTGGCGATGGCGTCCAGGTGCTCCTCGTGCTCGGCCTCGATGGCGGCGCTGGCGCCGGCGCGGCGCGCCTCGATGGCGGGGTGCACGTAGGTGTTCTCCTTCTCCACGTGGTGGGCGGCGGCGTCCAGCAGCGCGTCCAGCTGCGTCAGCGCGGCGGCCAGGTCCAGCGGGTCGTCGATATCGACGCGGCCCAGCTGCTGCAGCGTGTCGGTCATGAACAGGCGCAAGGCCTTGTGGATGTGGGCGTAGAGGTCGAGGCGGGTGGCGGGTGAGGTCATGGTGAGGCTCCGTTGAAGTGGGCTCCAGTGTTGCGGCGGGCGCCGCCGCTGCCATCGCCCCGATGGGCCAGGGCCGAGGAGCCATGCCATGACGAGCGTCATGGCTCCTTGGTATTCCTCACATTGGCTCGTCGGGGCGATGGCTGGCCAAGACCCGCCCGGCACAGTGCCGGCCCATGCAACGCCTTGCCGTCCTCCTGCTGCTCGCCGCCTCCGCGGTGCACGCCGGGCTGCCCGAACGCCTGAGCCAGACCGGCCTGGACGGCGCCGGCGTGCGCGCCTTCGAACCGCGCTTCTCGCTGTGGTCCGACGGTGCCGCCAAGCGCCGCTGGATCGCACTGCCGGCTGGAGAGCCGGTCGATGCGGCTCAGCCGGACGCCTGGCGCTTTCCCGCCGGCACGCGGCTGTGGAAGGAGTTCAGCGTCGATGGCCGGCCGGTCGAGACGCGCGTCATCACGCGTGACGCCGAGGGGCGCTGGGCCTATGCCAGCTACGTCTGGCAGGGCGATGACGCGGTTCGCGCGCCGGCCGGCGGCCAGACGCTGACCCTGCCCGGCGGCCGGCGCTACGACGTGCCGTCGGAGGGCGACTGCATCGCCTGCCATGCCGGCGCGCGCAGCCCGGTGCTGGGCTTCGCCGCGCTGCAGCTGGGGCCGGCGGTGCCGGCACTGCTGCGCGAAGGCCTGCTGAAGAACGCGCCCGGCGCCTGGGCCACGCAGGCGCCGGACTTCATCGCCGCCGACGCCGCCGAGCACGCCGCGCGCGGCTACCTGCACGGCAACTGCGCGCACTGCCATTTCGACGCCGGCGTGCCGGTGCCGCTGCGCCTGGCGCTGGACGTGGGCGCCGCGCCCGCGCCTGTCGATGCCGCTGCCGTGCTGAAGCGCGCCGGCACCCGCAACCCCTACCAGCAGATGCCGCCCCTGGGCACCCGCGAGGTCGACGCCTTGGGCCTGGCGCTGCTGGCCCGTCATTTCAACAAACCGGAGAACCCTTGATGAAACCACTGATCCCCCTGCTCGCGCTGCTGGCCGGCAGCGCGCACGCAGCCGACCGCATCGAGCGCGGTCGCTACCTCGTCGCCACCAGCGGCTGCACCGACTGCCACACGCCGCTGAAGATGGGCGCGCATGGCCCGGAGCCCGACCTGGCGCGGGCGCTGTCCGGCCACCCCGAGGGCTTCGTCCTCACGGCTCCCGTGGCGCCGCCGCCGGGGCCGTGGATGGTGAGCATCGCCGCCACCGGCACGGCCTACTCGGGCCCCTGGGGCCTGAGCTTCTCGGCCAACCTGACGCCCGACGTCGAGACCGGCCTGGGCCGCTGGAGCGAGAACGACTTCCTGCAGACCATGCGCACCGGTCGCCACCTCGGCCGCGGCCGGCCCGTGCTGCCGCCCATGCCCATTCCCGTCTACCGCCAGATGACGGACGACGACCTCAAGGCCATGTACGCCTACCTGCAGAGCCTGCCGCCCGTCCGCAACAAGGTGCCCGAGCCGCTGGCTCCGCTGGCCCGCTGATCCCACCGGAGACCCTTCATGAAACGCTTCAATTCCGACGCCGGCCTGTTCTACGCGCTGGTGTCCTCCATCGCCATCGTGGCCGCCGGCGTGCTGGCCCTGCCCGAAGCCGCCTTCGCGGCCACCGCGCCCTGCGAGGACCGCGCCTCGCTGCAGCAGCGGCTGGATGATTTCGATGCCCGCTGGAACGCCAGCGACGCCTGGGGCCTGACGGCGCAGTTCGCGCTGCAGGGCAGCCTGGGCGCTGCCGCCGAGCCGGGCCGCCAGGCGGTCTACCGCGAGCTGATCGAACGCCTGGGTCGAGCGCCGGCCCAGCGCCAGACGCGGCTGCTGCGCGCCGCCGACGTGGGCGGCGCCTGCCTGGTGGACGTGCAGGTGCGCAGCGGCGAACGCCACGAGCCTGGCCTGTTTCTCCTTGCCCACCGCCGCGAGGACGGCATCGTCGCGATGCGGTGAGCCCCTCGCCCAGCCCCGCCGCGCTGGACGCGGGCGGGTCTGGTCGGCCCCCCGAGGGGGCGGCGATGCTCGCGGCATGGAGCCGCTCGCACATCGCCAGCGCGGGCCGGCTTGGGGCGGCCCGGCGCTCGGCCCGCAATCAGCAAAAGGAGAGCCCCGATCGGCTGGTGGCCGGTCGGGGCGCAAGAGCGCTTCACGCCGCCCGGGACACACCCGTGACGGTGCGTGGGGCTGCGGCGTTCATCACAGCGCAGGCGGCAGGGCTGACGACACCTGGGGTGACGTGGGCGGCGCCGGATCTGGTGCTTTCGTGGTCGCGGACGGCTCGCGTTGCCATCTCGCCAGGGGCCGCAGCGTTGCCGGGGGCCGTGCACTGGTGACGGGACGCATCATCCGCGCAGCCGGCCGTGAACAAAGCCGCAATCAGCCCGGGGGCAGGCCGGCTTTTTCGGGCCAGCGTGTCGGCGCCTCAGAACTTCAGCCGCGCGCCGACGTAGACCGAGCGCGGCTCGCCCGGCGTGAGGATGACGGCAGTGGCGGCCGCCTTGTCCTGCACGCTGAACAGCGACACATAGGCCTTGTCGGCGAGGTTGCGCGCCTCGGCGTAGACCTCCCAGCGCTGGCCGCTCAGACCGGCGCGCAGGCGCCACAGCCGGTACGCGTCCACCCGGTAGCTGTTGCTGAAATCGGCCCAGCGTGCGCCGACGATGTCGAAGGTCGGGCCGGCGAAGAAGCCGCTGGCATGGCGGTACAGCAACTCGCCCTTGAGCGCGTACCTCGGCGCGGCGGGCAGCTCGCGGTCGCCGTAGACGGCATTGCCCTTGATTTCGTCGCTGAGCCTGCCCCAGTACAGCGCCGTCTCCCACTGCCAGCGGTGGCGGCCCGCGGTGAGGCTGCCGCGCGTGTCGATCAGCGGGCCGACAGCGGATCGACGTCGCGGTTGTGGTTGTTGCCGTCAGCGGACGTGACCGGCAGGCCGTCGACCAGCAGCTTGATGCCGTTGCCGTCGTAGTTGGTGGCGTCCAGGTTGGAGCCGCGCGCGGAGAAGAAGCTGGAGTCGCCGGTCGAGCCGCTGGCCACCCACAGGCCGGGCACGTAGCGCAGCGCGTCGGCCAGGCTGGTGACGTTGCGCTGGCGCAGGTCCTCGCCGTCGACCAGGGTCACGGCGCCGGGCGTGGCGGCCTGCTCTGCGGCCAGCACCTTGCCGACGGGGTCGGCATGGGTCTTGCCGGTGACGAGCACGGCGGGCAACTGGCCGGCCGGGGTGGAGGGAGATTGCGCGACGGCACAGGGGCTGACGACGAGCGCTGACTGCAGCGCGCGGGAGATGGGGTGCATGGTGGGATTCGTTGCTTGGAGGTTGCGCTGTCAGTGCCCGTGCGCGGGCTGGGCGGCGGCGCCCGGTGCGCGGACCTGGGCCTGCACCTCGATGCGCTCGCGCTTGCCGGCCTGGTCTTCGACGACCAGCGTCAGCGGCAGCGTGCTGCCGGCGGTCAGGGGCTGCTTCAGGTCCATCAGCATCACGTGGTAGCCGCCGGGCTTGAGCGCGACGGCCTGGCCGGCCGGCAGGGCCAGCGACGGCACCGCGCGCATCTTCATGACGCCGTCGTGCATGGACATCTCATGGATCTCGGCCACGGGCACGCCGGCCGCGCTGACGGCCACGAGGCGGGCGTCGCTGGGCGAGGTGATCTGCAGGAAGGCACCGGTGGCCTTTTGCTGTGCGACGGTGGCGCGCACCCAGGCGTCCTTGACGACGACTTGCGCCGCGGCCGGCGCAGTGACGCAGGCGATCAGGGTGGCGAGCAGCAGGTGGCGGAGCTTCATGGGTGGGCTCCGTGCGCCGTCTTGCGACGCGGCATGAGGGCGGCCAGCCCCTCCAGCGCGATGAACACCAGCAGGCTCCAGCCGAACACCGGCATCGCCCATGCGAGCGCGGCCATCAGCGGCCATAGCCACAGCGGCTGGGCCTTCAGCGTGCGCGCCGGCAGCGAGGGCGCGGCGAGCTTGCCCTGCGGCCGGCGCTGCCACCACATGACGATCCCCGACACCACAGAGAACACCGCCGCCACCGCGGCCAACGCCAGCAGCACCTGGTTCCACACGCCGAACTCGCCGCGGTGGAAGGGGATGCCGACCGCCGTGGCCTGGGCCAGCAAGGGGAAGTCGCGCCAGCCGCTCGCAAACAGCGTGGCGCCGCTGCGCGCGTCCAGCGCCAGGCTGAAGCGGCCGGTGGGCTGGCTGCGGTCGAAGTTCTCGGCGCGCCAGACGCCGTGCTCGCCGGCCGGCGGCGTGAGCTGCATGGCGATGTCGGGTGCCCGGCTGCGCGCCGTCTCGTAGGCGGCCTGCCAGCTCAGCTGCGGGCCTTCCGTGGTGGAGGACTGCAGGTCCTTGGGTGCGCGCGGCGCGTCCCGCGACAACGACCGCTGCATGTCGCGGAAGCGCTTGCCGCTGTGCTCGGCCCAGGTCAGCCCGGTGACCAGCACGACGGCCAGCACCAGGCCCAGCGCGATGGCGACGACCGCATGCAGGTCGCGCCACGTGGCGCGCCCGCGCCCCAAGCGCGGGATGAGCGCGCGCCAGCCGTCGCCGCCCTCGGCCTGCGGCTTGGGCCACCACATGACCAGGCCGGTGGCGAACAGCATCAGCATCCAGCTGGCCCCCAGCTCGATGAGCCAGCGCCAGCCGTCGCCCTGCAGCGCGTTCGAGTGCAGTTTCTTGGCCCAGGTCTTGAAACGGTCCATCTCTCGCAGCTGGCCCAGCACCTGGCCGGTGTAGGGGTTCACGTAGACGATGCTGCCGGTCGGCAAACCATGCAGGCCGTGGTCATGCTCGCCGCCGGCCCCGTGGTGGGCGTGTGGCGCGCGCAGCCAGACCTGCGTGCTGTCTTCGGCACCGTGGGCGGGCACGACGTAGCGCAGCGCCGCATCCGGCGCGGCGGCCAGCGCGGCCGCCACCTGGGCGTCCAGCGGCAGGCGCTGGGTGCCGACCGCCACACGGTCCACGTCCGCATGCCGCCAGGCCTCGATCTGCGGCGTGAAGACGTAGAGCAGGCCGGTCAGCGCGGCGAACAGGATGATGGGCGCGCTGATGAGGCCGGCCCAGAAGTGGATGCGCCAGAACAGCCGCTGCAGGCCGGCGCGGGTGGAGGTGGTGTTCGTGCTCATGAGTTCTTGAAGCGCAGCTCGGCGAACAGGGTCCGTCCCGGGAAGGGGTGGAAGGCGAAGGCGCGCTGGTCCGTCAGGTTGTTGACGCCCAGGGCGAGCTCCAGCAGCGCGTTGACCTTGTAGGCACCGCGCAGGTCCAGCTGGTTGACCTTGGAGGAGGCGCCGAACACCTGGGGCTGGATGTCCAGGTTGTAGGTGTCGTTGTAGGAGCGGCCCTCATGCCGGTAGCCGGCGGAGAACATCCACGCCGGGCTCGGCCGGTAGCTGGCCTGCAGCGTCGCGCGGCTGCGCGGCACGCGCAGCCACCACTTGCCCACCATGGCGGGGTCGGCGCGGTTGGCCGTCACCTCGCTGCGCAAGGTGTAGGCGCCGGAGGCCTCCAGGTTCAGGCCGCTGACAAGAATGTCCTGCGCCGACCACGCCAGCTCCACGCCATGTGTCTTCACGCGCTCGACGTTCTGCACGCAGGTGTAGCTGGCGGCGCCGGTGGCGGTGGTCTTGCAGACGGCGGGGTCGTTGGTGGACTGGCGCAGGATGGCGCCCTTCACGTCGTCGAAGAACAGCGACACGCGCAGGCGCTGCCGGTCCCATTCCTGCTCGGCGCTGAGGTCGAAGGCCGTCGACGTTTCGGCGCTGAGCTTGGGGTCGGACAGCGTCTGGCTGGTGGCCGTGACGGTGCCGTTGTAGAGCTCCTCCACGTTGGGGAAGCGCACGCCGCGGCCGGCGCTGGCCTTCAGCAGCAGGCCGTCGTCGACCTGCCAGGCCAGTGCCGCTTTCGGCGAGCTGCCGCTCAAGCGGCGCGCCGCATAGGGCACGGTCACGCCGCCACCCATTTGCTGGCCGTCAAAGGTCTTGAAGCGCTCCTCGCGCCAGCCCAGCGTCAGCAGCCAGTCGTCGGCAAAGCGCCAGGCGTCCTGCGCGTACAGCGCGACGACCTCGGTCCTGCCGCCGTAGAACTGCGTGCGCGCCCCCAGCTCGCCGCGCCAGTCGGCGGCGGCGTGCACGCGGCTGTCCAGCGTGTAGCCGTTGCGGTGCAGGCCCAGCGCCAGCGTATGGCGGCCGCCGGTCCAGTCGCCCGGCTGCGGCGTGAAGCTGGCCTGCAACTCGGCGGTGTTCCAGCCCGTGCCGTCGCGCAGCGTTGCGGTGCCGGCGCCGCCGTTGGCGGCGAGCGGATCGGCCGCGCCGGCGGTGCGCTGGACGTCCTTCAGGATGCGGTAGTCCGACACGACGAGCGACGCGTTCCAGCCCGGACCGGTGCGCGTCTTCAGCGTGGCGCCCAGCTGCTGGTGGCTCTCCTTGCGCGTGTAGGGCGCGAAGGTGGAAGCCGCCAGGTTGAAGCGGTTGATGCCGTCGGTCACGACGCCCGACCACACCGTGTTGCCCGCGCCGTCGCGCAGCCAGCTCTCGTTGCGCGCCTCGGTGTCGTTCTGCCACCAGGAGGCCATCGCGCTGGCCTCCAGCGTGGGCGTGAGCTTCATGCCGGCGCGCAGGTTGACGGTGTCCTGCACCGTGTGGTCGATGGCGCCGCCGTTGGCGCCGAAGACGGCGCGCTTCAGGCCCTTGGGGTCGGTGTCGTAGACGATGCCGCTGACCGTCTTGGCCCCTCCGCTGGCCGTGGGGAACACGCCGGCCGCATTGGCCACCACGGTGGCGTACTGCATGGGCTGGGAGCTGGCGTCCTGGTGGTTGAGGTCGGCCGACACCCACAGGCCCGAGTCGAAGCGGTTTGCCGCGCGCAGCGACAGCTGGCCGCCGCTGCTGCCGTTGTCGTGGCCGTAGTGCTCGTATTGCTGCCGGAAGCCGATCAGCCGGCCCGACACCTCGAAACCCTTGGGCGCGCGCTGCGTGACGGCCACCGTCGTGCCGATGGAGTTGCCGGGGAACAGCGCCGAGTAGGGGCCGTAGAGCACGTCCACGCGTTCGATGGCTTCGGGCGAGATCATGTTCCAGCGCGGCGCGTCGAAGCGGCCCAGGAAGTTGCTGATCAGGTAGCCGTCCAGGTAGACCAGCGCGCGGCCGGGCTGGGAGTTGCCGAAGCTGCGCCCGGCGATCAGCGCGTTGCGGTCGCCGATGTAGCGCTTGCGGATGCCGGTGTTGGCGGCGTACTGCAGCGCGTCCTCGGGGTTGATGAGGTTCTGCTCGCGCAGCTGCTCGGCGGTCTTGGCCGTCGTGGTGCCGGCCAGTTGCGCGGGCAGGCCGCTGCGCGAGGCGCTGCCATTGACGGTGACGGGGGCCAGTTGGGCGTCGGTGGCCACGCCCTGGGCGTGGGCGTTGATGCAGGCGAGGCAGGCGAGCGCCAGCCCCGTGAGGGTGTGCTTGGTCATGGAAACTGCGGTGATCGGAGTCGTGCCCCGGCCGCTGCGGCACGGGGCGGCGCCCTGGGGCCGTTAGGCCGCCGGGGCGGGCGGTGAACTCAGATCAGTGCAGGGGGCGCCCGTGCGCTGGCGGGCCGCCAGGCATGGGCCGTGACCGGGGCGGTCCAGAAGCGCTCGGGCGCCTCGAAACCCAGCTCAACGCGCAGCGGCTGCAGCGAGGGCGAAGGCGGCGGCGCGAGGTCGGCCGCGGCGAGGTGGCAGGCGGGGCAGTGGCCCTTGGCCAGCAGGTCCAGCGCGGCCTCGATGGGCTTGCGGCTGTCTGCCTGCGTGGCGGCCCCCGGCGCGCGGCAGATGTCCTGCCAGGCCGAGTAGTCGCCGCGCGCATGGGCCAGCGCCGCGCTGATGCCCGGCGCCAGCACGCCCAGCACGAACACGGCCAGCCACCACCAGGATTGGCGGCGTGCGCGGGCGTGGGTCAGCGTGGGCATGGCGGACGGCATTCTAGGCAGCCCGCACGAGCTTGGACATTTGCGGGCCGAGCGCCGGGCCGCTCCCAAGCCGGCCCGTCTGGCGATGTGCTTGCCGGTCAATCCGGCAAGCATCGCCATCCCCTCGGGGGATCGACCGGGCTCGCCCGCGTTCAGCGGCGAGACCGGGCGAGGGGCTTGTCAGAACCTGTGGCGCATGCCCAGCGACAGGCTGTTGCCCTTGGCCTGGCCGGAGAGCTTGTCGCTCATCGCCATCGCATAGACGTCCGTGCGCTTGGACAGGAAGTAGTCGTAGCCCACGGTGAAGGTCTTGCGGTCGGAGCCGATGCTCTGGCTGATCTGGCCGTATTGCGCCAGCAGCTTGCCCTGGCCGATGGGGATGGCGGCCCCCACCTCGGTGATCTTGAAGTCGATCTTCTTGGTGTCGTTGCTCGCGTCGGCGTACTGCAGGAAGAACTTGACGCTGCCGAAGTCGTAGGAGCCGTTGAGCGACAGCACCGTGGTGTCGTCCACCGCCGCCGGGCCGCCGTCCTTCTTGACCTTCTGGTAGACGACCGCGCCGCCCAGCGGGCCGTTGACATAGGTGGCGCTGGCGGCCGTGTTGCGGCCGCCCTGGCCCTCGCCTGCGGCGACGAAGGCGCTGGCCGTGAAGCCGCCGTAGTTGGGTGTGGTGTAGAGCACCGAGTCGCTCCAGCCGGAGTCGCCGGTGACGGTGCTGCTGGCGAAGATGTGGCGCACGCTGGGCGAGTAGCCGAAGGAGTCGCCGAAGGCATTGAAGTTGATGGTGGCCAGGAACAGCGTGGTGGTGTTGCGGCCCACGCGCAGCGTGCCCCATTCCTTGCTGGTCAGGCCCACGTTGGCGGCACGCGCCCAGTAGTTGTCGGTGGCCGAGCGGCCACTGGCGCCGACGTCGCCGCGCAGAAAGCCCTCCAGGTTGAAGGTGGCTGCCAGGCCACCGCCCAGGTCTTCCACGCCGCGGAAGCCGTAGTAGCTGGTGGACATCTTGCCGCTGTCCAGCGTCTTCAGCGACGCGTTGGTGCCGGCGGCCTTGCCGCTGCTGACGCTGAGGTCGATGAGGCCGTAGGCAGTGACGCTGCTTTGCGCCAGGGCCGGCAGGCTCACCAGCGCGATGAGGCCGGCGGTCAGGGTTTTCTTGTTCATGGGTTCTCCTCGTTGAAAGATCTTGGGCGGAGGGCCTTCGTGACCCATGGCGACGGCGTCAGCCGCCTCCTCGATGTGCCCAGCCGGTCATGCGGTGCTCGACGACGGCAAAGAATTCGTACATCACCATGGCCATGGCGCCGACGACCACCAGACCGGCAAAGGCCAGGCCCATCTGCATGGACGAGCCGGCCGAGATCAGCAGGTAGCCGATGCCCTCGTTGGACGCGGTCATCTCGGACACCGTGGTGCCGACGAAGGCCAGCGTGATGGACACCTTCAGCGCGCCGAAGAAGTAGGGCATGGAGCGGGGCAGGCCCACCTTCCACAGCACGTCAGTGCGGCGGGCGCCCAGCACACGCAGCACGTCCTCCAGCTCGGGCTCCAGCGTCGCCAGGCCGGTGGCGATGTTGACCATGATGGGGAAGAAGCTGATCAGGAAGGCGGTCAGCACCGCGGGGCCGACGCCGATGCCGAACCACACGACCAGGATGGGCACGAAGGCCGCCTTGGGCAGTGCGTTGAAGCCGGTCATCAGCGGGTACATGGCCGCGTAGGCCAGGCGCGAGCTGCCCATCAGGCAGCCCAGCAGCACGCCGACGACGATGGAGATCGCGAAGCCGACCATCGTGACCCACCAGGTGCGCCAGGCATGGCCCAGGATGGTGGCGTGGTGCTCCCAGAACTGCTGCGCGATGCGCGCCGGGCTGGGGAACAGGAACTCCGAGACGTCGAACAGGCCGCAGATGCTCTGCCAGACGGCGAGGATGAGGACGAGCAGCACCCAGTGGGCCTGGCGTTGCAGCTTCATGGGGCGATCTCCGCGCCGGCCTTCTTCAGCGCGCCGCTGGCTTTGACGATATGGCCGCGCAGTTCCTGCACGATCTCGCCGAAGGCCGGCGTGTAGGTGACGTCCAGCTCGCGCGGGCGCGGCAGGCCGACCTCGCGCTTGAGCAGGAAGCGGCCGGGGCCCTTGCTCATCACGTAGATGGTGTCGGCCAGGAACACCGACTCGCGCAGGTCGTGCGTGACGAGGATGACGTTGAAGCCCTGCGCCGCCTGCAGGTCGCGCAGGATGCACCACAGCTCCTCGCGCGTGAACGCGTCCAGCGCGCCGAAGGGTTCGTCCAGCAGCAGCAGCTGGGGTTCGTGGATCAGCGCGCGGCAGATGCTGGCGCGCTGCTGCATGCCGCCGGACAGCTGCCAGGGGAACTTGTCCTCGTAGCCGGCCAGGCCCACGCGGGCCAGCAGCGCGCGGGCGCGGGCCTCGAACTCCTGGCGCTTGTGCTTCAGCTCGGCGCGGAAGGGCTCGACGATCTCCAGCGGCAGCATCACGTTGGCCAGCGTCGTGCGCCAGGGCAGCAGCGAGGCCGACTGGAAAGCCATGCCGCTGATTTTCAGCGGACCGTGCACGGTGCGGCCGTCGACGCGGATCTCGCCGCGCGACGGGGCTTTCAGGCCGGTGGCCAGCTTCATGAAGGTGGACTTGCCGCAGCCCGACGGCCCGACGATGGCGATGAACTCGCCGCGCGCGACCTTCAGGTCGATGGCTTCGACGGCGAACTTGCCCTGGGCCAGCAATTCTTCGTTGTAGGCCAGCCAGACGTCGCGGAAGTCGACGAAGGCTTCCACGATCACTTCTTCGGCAGGATGTTCAGCTCGGCGGCGGACGGCAGGAAGCTGCCGTTCCACACCGCGCCGGCATCCACGCGCGTCTTGGTGCCGTAGGCATCCGACACCTGACTGGCCATCAGCGACAGCCGCGCCGGGTTCAACTGGCCGAAGCCCTCGGCGCGTGCATCGGGGCTGGCGATGACGGCGTCGATGGCCATGCGCAGGCGGCGCTTCTCAAGGTCCACGTTGATGATGCCGTCACGGGCCTTCACGTGGGCGATGGCCGCGTCGGGTTGCGCCAGCACCTCCTTGGCGCCCTTGGTGAAGGCGCGCAGGAAGGCCTTCAGCGCCTCGGGCTTCTCCTTGACGAACTTCGGCGTCGCGATGATGACGTTGCCGTACAGCTTCACACCGTGGTCGGGGTAGGGGAAGACGACCACGTCGGCCGCCTTGGTGCCGCGCGCCTCCAGGTTCAGCAGCGACGTGAACGAGAAGCCGGTGATGGCGTCGACGTCGCCGCGCACCAGCATGGTCTCGCGCAGCGGCGGGTCCATGCTGATCCAGTTCACCGCGCCCAGCTTGTTGGCCTTGGCCAGGATGGGGAAGCCGCGCCGGCCGGCGTCGAACACCGGCGCGCCCAGCTTCTTGCCGGTGAGGTCCGCGAGCGACTTGATGCCGCTCTTCTTCAGCGCCAGCACCGCGGCCGGCGTGTTGTTGTAGACCACCATGACCGCGACCGGCTTGTTGGGCGCGTCGGGGTTGTTGGCATGGAACTCCATCAGCGCGGCCATGTCCGCAAAGCCGATGTCGTAGGCACCCGAGGCCACGCGCGTGACGGCGCCGCCCGAGCCGTTGCCGGCGTCGATGCTGACGTCAAGCTTCTCGTCCTTGAAGTAGCCCTTGGCCGCGGGCAGCAGGAACAGCGCGGCGGGGCCTTCGAAGCGCCAGTCCAGCTGGAACTTGACCGGCGTGGTCTGCGCGAGCGCAGCGGAAGGGGCGGAGCCCCAGGCCACGAGGGCGGCGGTCAGGGTGGCCAGGGCGCGGCGGCTCAGTCGCATGCAATCTCCGTCAACGAGGGGCGCGGCGGTGCGCCCGTTGACGGGAGGGATTGCAAGCCCCATGCCACGCCCAAGCGGCGTGTCACGGCCCTGTCATGAGCCTGGATGGGGCGTGGCCGGCGCCGGCCCCGGGTGCGGCGCACCCGTTTGGCGCGGGCACGCGCGAGCCCGGAGGGTCAGGGCTTGAGCAGGTCCGCCACCGTCCGGGCGATGACCTTCGTGGCGCGCTTCAGGTCGTCCAGCACCAGATGTTCGTCGGCGCGCTTGGCGTTGCTCTCCAGCACCGTGCGCGGCCCGGCGCCGTAGATGGCGGCCGGCACGCCGTGCGCGGTGTACAGCCGCACGTCGGTGTACAGCGGCGTGCCGGAGGTCGGGATGGGTTCGCCGAACACGTCCTCGGCATGCTTCTGCAACGCCGAGATCAGGCGTTCCGCGCCGGGCAGCGGCTGCATGGAATGCGCCAGCAGCAGGCGCTTGATGTCCAGCGTCACGCCTGGGCTCTGCGCCACGGCGGCGGCTATCAGCGCGCGCAGTTCGGCCTCGACCTCGGTGGCGTCCTCCTCCGGGATCATGCGGCGGTCCAGCTTCAGCACCACCTTGCCGGGCACGACGTTGGTGTTGCTGCCGCCCTCGATGCGGCCCACGTTCAGGTAGGGGTGGGTGATGCCCGGCACGGCGGACAGCCGCGTCTTCAGCACGTCGTTGTGCGCGTACAGCGCGGTCAGCAGCTTGTTGGCCGCCTGCAGTGCGTCGATCCCCGTGTGCGGGTAGGCAGCGTGCGAGGCCAGGCCGTTCAGCGTCACCTCCAGCTGCAGGCAGCCGTTGTGCGCGGTGACGACCTGGTAGCTGAAACCGGCGGCGATGAGGAACTTGGGCCGCGTGATGGCCTCGCGCAGCAGCCAGCCCGGACCCAGCTCGCCGCCGAACTCCTCGTCGTAGGTGAAGTGCAGCTCGACGGCGCCCTTCAGCGGCAGGCCGGAATTCTTCAGTGCCAGCAGCGCGAAGGTGTAGGTCGCGAAGTCGCTCTTGCTGACGGCGGCGGCGCGGCCATAGAGCTTGCCGTCGACGATCTCGGCGCCATAGGGGGCGTGCGTCCAGCCGTCGCCGGGGGGCACCACGTCGCCGTGCGCGTTCAGCGCGACGGTGGGGCCGTAGGTGGAGAAGCGGTGGCGCACGACCAGGTTGGTCACCGACTGCATGCCGGCCGCCTGCACCGCCCACAGCGGCGCCGGGTGCTTCTCGACCGTGAACCCCAGCTCGGTCAGCAGCTCCGCCGTGCGATCCGCGTGTGGCGCGTTGTTGCCCGGCGGGGTGTCGGTAGGGATGCGGACGAGTTGCTGGAGGAAGCGGACTTCGTCGTCGAAGTGATCGGTGATCCAGGTGTCGGTGCCGTGCGGGATGGAAGACATGGTCAAAGAGTCCTGAGCAAACCTTGGAACGCCTGGATGGCCAGCTCCGCATCATCCACCGTCACCGACTCCAGCGGGTTGTGGCTGATGCCGCCATTGCCGCCGCGCACGAACAGCATGGCTTGCGGCAGCAACTCGTGCATCTTCATCGCGTCGTGGCCGGCGCCGGACGGCAGGCGGTGCAGCGGCAGGCCCAGTTCGGTGACGGCGGCCTCCCAGCGGGCCTGCCAGGTCGGGTCGCTCGGCGCGGCATTGGCGGCCAGCGTGGGCTGCAGCGTGAAGCTCAGGCCGCGGCGTTCGCAGATCTCTTCCAACGTGGTGCGAACGTCCAGGTCCAGCAGGTCGCGCGCGGTGTCGGTCGTCGCGCGCAGGTCCAGGCTGAAGCGGCAGCGGCCGGGGATGACGTTGGTGGAGCCGGACGGCACCTCCAGCATGCCCACGGTGCCCACCAGGTCGGGCACGGCGGCGGCGCGCTGCTCGACGAACAGGATCAGCTCGGCCACGGCCGCCGCGGCGTCGCGGCGCTGGCCCATGGGCGTGGTGCCCGCGTGGCTGGCCAGACCGATGACCTCGCCGGTGTAGCGGCGGCTGCCGTTGATGCTGGTGACGATGCCCAGCGGCAGGTCCAGGCTGTCCAGCACCGGGCCCTGCTCGATGTGGACCTCGACGAAGCCGAGGTAGCGCGCCGGGTCGCGCTTGCAGGCTGCGATGGCGTCCATCGTGCCGGGCAGGCCGGCCGCCTGCATCGCGTCGCGCAGCGTGGTGCCGGCGGCATCGGTGGCGTCCAGCCAGGCGGCGTCGAAGGCGCCGATGAGGCTGCTGGCCGACAGGAAGTCGGCCGGGAAGCGCTGGCATTCCTCCTCCGAGAAGCCCACCACCTCGATGCCGAACGGCAGGCGCCTGCCCGTGCGGTGCAGTTCACGCACCACCAGCATGGGCACGAAGATGCCCAGCCGCCCGTCGAAGCGGCCGGCGCGGCGCACGGTGTCGTAGTGGCTGCCGGTCAGCAGGCGCTGGTCGCCGGTGCCCTTGTAGACGGCCACGACATTGCCGACCGCGTCGCGGCTGACTTCGTCGAAGCCGCACTCATTGCGCATCCACGCCATCAGCTGCTCCGCGACGGCGGTGTGCGCGGGCGTGGCGTAGGTGCAGGTCAGGAAGTCTTCGGTGTCGCTGTGCGCCGCCAGCGCGGCGGCCCAGTCCCACAGCTGTTCTCCCAGCGCCGGCTTCACGCCGAACTTGTCGTTCAGCCGGATCTCGGCGATGCGATGGATCTGCCGCAGGCACTCGGCGCGTTCGAGATCCGGATGCGCGCGCAGCCGGCGCTCGAAGGTGGCGATGATTTCCTGCCGCGTGAAGCCGGTACCGCGCGGGCCGCGCACGGCCAGGATGAAGGGCCAGCCGAAGCGGGCGTTGTAGTCCGCGTTGAGCCGCTGCAGCTTGGCGAACTCCTCCGGCGTGCAGGCGGTGAGCCCGGCCTTCTGCTGCTCGTTGGTCGATTCCGCCGTCAGCTCGCCCGCCACGGCGGCCTTGCCGGCCAGCTCGGGGTGGGCGCGGATCAGGCCCAGCTGTTCGTCAACCGACGCTTCGCGCACGACGCGCGACAGCGCCACCTTCAGTGCGGCCAGCGTCTTGAAGGGACGCGCCGCCGCGGCGCGCTCGGCGATCCACGGCGAGTGTTCGTAGGTGCCGTCCAGCAGCGCGGTGAAGTCGGCCGCGCTGGCGGTGTTGAGTTGGTCCAGGGTCATCATTCCCACACGAAAGCGGTCTTGGCGTCGAAGGGGTGGGTGGCTTTCCAGTGCCGCGCGATGTCCAGCCGCCGGCACACCCACACGCGGTCATGGGCCTCGATGTGGTCGAGGAAGCGCTGCAGTGCCCGCATGCGCCCCGGCCGGCCCAGCAGCCGGCAATGCATGCCGATGCTCATCATCTTGGGCGACTCCGCGCCCTCGGCGTACAGCACGTCGAACGTGTCCTTCAGGTACTCGAAGAACGGCTCGCCGTGGCTGAAGCCCTGCGGCAGCGCAAAGCGCATGTCGTTGCAGTCCAGCGTGTAGGGCACGACGAGATGCGGCGCCAGGCTGCCGTCCGTCTTGCGCACCTGCAGCCAGAAGGGCAGGTCGTCGCCGTAGTGGTCGCTGTCGTACTCGAAGCCGCCGAAGTCGGCCACCAGGCGGCGCGTGTTGGGGCTGTCGCGGCCGGTGTACCAGCCCAGGCCGTGCGGGTCGCGGCCCAGCGTCAGGCGCTTCAGGCTGGCCATCGCCTGGGCCATGTGGGCGCGCTCGGTGTCCTCGTCCATGCCCTGGTAGTGGATCCAGCGCCAGCCGTGCGAGGCGATCTCGTGGTCCAGCTCGACGAAGGCCTGGGTCAGGTCGGGGTGGCGCTCCAGCGCCATGCCCACGCCGAACACGGTCAGCGGCAGCGCGCGCTGCTCGAACTCCTTCAAGAGCCGCCACACGCCCACGCGCGAGCCGTACTCGTAGATGCTCTCCATGCTCAGGTGGCGGGCCGGGTAGCTGGCCGGGTTGAACATCTCGGACAGGAACTGCTCGCTGCCGGCGTCGCCGTGCAGCACCGAGTTCTCGCCGCCCTCCTCGTAGTTCAGCACGAACTGCACGGCCACGCGGGCCTGGCCCGGCCATTGCGCATGAGGCGGGTTCTCGCCATAGCCGATGAGGTCGCGGGGATAGCGGGGTGTGCTCATCCCTACACTTTGCATCAAGCCGCATGCGGCAACGCTGAACGGAATCCCGATGGGCAAACTGACAACACACGTGCTCGACACCGCCAATGGCTGCCCCGCGGCCGGCATGGGCGTGCGGCTGTACCGCTTCGATGCGGAAGGCCCCAAATGGCTGCGCAGCCTGCACCTGAATGGTGACGGCCGCGCCGACGGCCCGGTGCTGGAAGGCGCCGCGTTCACGGCCGGGCGCTACCGGCTCGTGTTCGAGGTGGCCGCCTATTTCCGTGCGCGTGGCGAGGCGTTGCCGGAGCCGGCCTTCCTGGACGAGGTGCCGCTGGACTTCGGCATCGCCGACGACAGCAGTCACTACCACGTGCCCCTGCTGGCGTCGCCGTGGAGCTATTCGACCTACCGTGGCAGCTGAAGCGCAGATCCTCGTCAGCGTCGCCCGCACCAGCGGCAGCGTGCCGCGCGAGGAGGGGGCGTGGATGGCGGTGACGGCCGACGGGTTCACAGGTACCGTGGGGGGCGGTCATCTGGAGTTCGACGCGATCGCCCGCGCCCGCACGGCGCTGGCCGGCGGCGTGCTGGAGCCCGAGGTGCGCTACCCGCTGGGTCCGGGTCTGGGCCAGTGCTGCGGCGGCGTGGTCTGGCTGCGCTTTGAGCGCGTCGCGGCGGGAGAGGACTTTCAAGCCCGGCTGCCCGCAGGGGCGCTGCGCCCCCTGGCGCTGTTCGGCGCCGGCCATGTGGGCGTGGCCATCGCGCGCATTGCGCGCGACCTGCCGCTGGCGCTGCACTGGGTCGACAGCCGCGAGGCGCAGTTCCCTGCCGACCCCGCCGAGCCCCATTGGCGGCAGGAAACGGTGGACGCCCCCGCGGACGCCGTGCCCGACCTCGCGCCAGGTTCGGCCGTCCTCATCATGAGCTACAGCCATGCGGAGGATTTCAATCTCGTCGCCGCCTGCCTGAAGCGCCAGCGGCACCAGCAAGACCTGGCCTTCATCGGCATGATCGGCAGCCACACCAAATGGGCCAGCTTCCGTCAGCGGCTGCAGGCGCGCGGCTTCTCCGAGGCCGAACTGGCCGGCGTCGTCTGCCCCATCGGCGTGCCTGGCGTGGCGGGCAAGCAACCGGCCGTCATCGCGGTGGCGGTGCTGGCCCAGATCCTGGCCTTGCCTGCATAAACTCGCGCCCTGTCGCAGCGGTGTCGGGCGCCCGTCGCCCGCGGACGCGACCCCCAGGCCCCACAGCACCCGCCGTGGTGGGGCCATGCGAGATCACCACCGCTCATGGACATCTACCTGCTCGACTGGGCCAACCTGCTGCTGCGTTGGCTGCACGTCATCACCGTCATCGCCTGGATAGGCGCGTCGTTCTACTTTGTTTGGCTGGACAACCACCTCGTCAAGCCGCAGGCCGATGACCTGAAGGCCAGGGGCGTGGACGGCGAGTTGTGGGCCGTGCATGGCGGCGGCTTCTACAACCCGCAGAAGTACCTGGTGGCGCCGGCGAACCTGCCAAAGGATTTGCACTGGTTCTACTGGGAGAGCTACTGGACCTGGATGAGCGGCTTCGCGCTGTTCCTGGTGCTGTACCTGTGCAATCCCAGCCAGATGCTGATGGACACCCGCGTGCACGAGTGGGGCGCGCCCTGGCACGCGGTGGCGGCGGCGCTGGGCTTCCTCGTCGTCGGCACGGCGGTCTACGACATCGCCTGCCAGACCTTGGGACGCACGAAGGACGGCGGCATCGGCAACGATGGCCGCGTGATGGCGGTCGTCGCCGTGTTCGTCATCGGCGCCAGCTGGCTGGCCTGTCAGCTGTTTGCCGGCCGCGCCGCCTTCCTCATCGTCGGCGCGATGCTGGCGACCATGATGACGGCCAACGTGGCGCACTGGATCATCCCGGGCCAGAAGAAGGTCATCGCGCAGATGCGTGCCGGCCAGAAGCCCGACCCCATCTTTGGTGCGCGCGGCAAGCAGCGCAGCGTGCACAACACCTACTTCGGCCTGCCGGTGCTGATTGCCATGCTCAGCAACCACTACGGCATGCTGCACCAGCACGCACACAACTGGATCGTGCTGTGCGTGCTGATGGCCGCGGGCGTGGCCATCCGCATCTTCTTCGTGAAGCGGCACAAGGGCGTCAACAGCTGGGGCGCGGTCGCTTTCGCGCTGGCGCTGCTGGCCGGGCTGATCGCCTGGATGGCGCCCAAGCCACAGCCTGTCGCGGCGGCGGTCGCGCCCGTCACGCTGGCGCAGATGCAGGCCATCGCCGCGCAGCGCTGCCTGATGTGCCACAGCGGCGAAGCCGCGCAGAAGGGCGTGCGGCTGGACACGGCCGAGGCGCTGACCGCCCACAAGGCGCAGATCGTCCAGCAGGTGGCGGTGCAACGCCTGATGCCGCTGAACAACGTGACCGGCATGACCGACGAAGAACGTGCGCTGATGGGGCGCTGGGCGCAACAGCCATGACACCGGACCCGCGCGCGCTGCTGCGCCAGCTGTACGACGCGGCCGTCGCGCGAGCGTTGCCAGGGCGCCTGCTTGCGGCCCAGCTGCCGCCGCCACCCGACCCGAGCAAGGGCCGCACCCTCGTGCTCGGGGCCGGCAAGGCCGGCGGCGCGATGGCGCAGGCGCTGGAGGCGGCCTGGCCGGCCGACGCGCCGCTGTCGGGGCTGGTGGTCACCCGTTACGGCCATATCCCGCCCGGCTGGCGGCCGCGCCGGCTGGAGGTCGTCGAGGCGGCGCACCCGGTGCCGGATGCCGCAGGCTTGGCCGCCACAGAGAAGCTGTTGTCGCTGACCCGCGGGCTGACGGCCGACGACCTCGTCATCTGCCTGATCTCCGGCGGCGGCTCGGCGCTGCTGAGCCTGCCGGCCCCCGGCCTTCGGCTTTCCGACAAGCAGGCCGTCAACCGCGCGCTGCTGAACAGCGGCGCGTCCATCGTCGAGATGAACTGCGTGCGCAAGCACCTGTCCGCCATCAAGGGCGGGCGCCTGGCCGCGGCGTGCGCGCCGGCGCGCGTGCTGACGCTGGCGATCAGCGACGTGCCGGGCGACGATCCGGCCGTCATCGCGTCCGGCCCCACCGTGGCCGACCCGACCACCTGCGCCGACGCGCTGGCCATCTGCCGCCGCTACAGGATCGACCTGCCTACCGCCGCCCGCAACGGGCTGGACTCGGGCGTCTTCGAGACGCCCAAGCCAGGGGACGAGCGACTGGCCGGCCACGAGCTGGTGATGCTGGCCACGCCGCAGATGAGCCTGGAGGCTGCCGCCCAGCATGCCCGTGCGCAAGGCCTCGCGGCCCACATCCTCAGCGACGAGATCGAGGGGGAGTCGCGCGTCGTTGGCGGCCTGCACGCGGCGCTGGCCCGGGCGGTCGCGCGGCGGGGCGAACCCTTCGCCAAACCTTGCGTGATCCTGTCCGGCGGCGAGACGACGGTGACCGTGAAAGCCGGCCAGGCAGCGGGGAAGGGCGGCCGCGCGACCGAGTTCCTGCTGGGCTGCGCGCTGGCCCTGCAATGCGAGCCCGGCATCTGGGCGCTGGCCGCCGACACCGATGGCATCGACGGCGTGGGCCCGCACGCCGGCGCGCTGCTGACCCCCACCAGCCTGGGGCGCGCGCGAGCGCTGGGATTGAACCCGCAGGCGCTGCTGGACGCTCACGACAGCGCCAGTTTCTTCGCCCCCTTGGGAGATTTACTGAGCGTGGGCCCCAGCTTTACCAACGTGAACGATTTCCGCGCGCTGCTGGTGCTCTAGTCCTAGACTGGTTCGCATCCCAGTTCAGGAAGGAGTTCGCGATGACCGCAGCTGCCGAGCGTTTCTTCGTCAAGCACAACGCCCTGCCGACCATGCCCGAGGTGGCCTCCCGGCTGCTGAGGAGCTTCGACGACGACAACGTGGGGCTGGCGCAGATTGCCGCGCTCATCGAGAAGGACGGCGCGCTGACCGCCAAGGTGCTGCGCCTGGCCAACTCGGCGCACTACAGCCCCTCGCACCAGATCGCCACCGTCATCGACGCCGCCCACGCGCTGGGCCTGGAGACGCTGCGCAACCTGGCGATGGCCGCCTGCCTCAGCGGCGCCTTCCCCAAGGTGCAGGGCCTGGACCGCACCGTGTTCTGGCGCCACAGCATCGCCACCGCCAACTACGCGCGCATCCTGGCCCGCATGCTGGGCGCCGACAGTGCGACCACCGACACCGCCTACCTGGCCGGCCTGATGCTGCGCACCGGCCAGCTGCTGATGGCCATCGCCGATCCGCACCAGGTGGCCGACGTGGAGGCCCACGCGGCCGAGCCCGGCAGCCGCTTCTCGCTGGAGGAGCATCGTTTCGGCTGCACGCATGCCGACGTGACCGCGTCGCTGGCCGCGCACTGGCATTTCCCGGCCCGCATGGTCGAGGCCTTCAAGGACGCCAACACGCCGCTGGAGATCCGCCCGTTCTCGTTGATCGCCGCGGTGCTGCACGTGGCCGAGGTGCTGGCCGACGCGGCCGAGCACCACGACGAGCCGGTGCATGCGCTGAAGGTGGCCGTGCCCGAGCTGATCGAGCACATGCACCTGGACCTCGACATGCTGGCCGCCAAGGTGGCCGCCGCCGGCGACCCGGCGGCCGAGGTCGAGCAGATGCTGCACTGACCCCGATTCCCTAGAGACAGCTCGCGTCCGGCGGCGCACTCGCTACGCCATAGCTGAATTGCGCCCAGCGTGGCGGCAGCTCGGCCGGCTGCAGCACGAAGGCGTGATGGAAGCTGGTCTCGCACAGCTCCGCCAGCTTGGGGCCGCCCAGCGCCGCCAGCACCGCCGTCACGGTGTTGCTGTGACCCACGACCAGCACCACGCCGGTCTGCGTTCGCACCGTGTCCGCCACGGCCCGCACATGGCCGGCCTTGGCGTCGATCACCAGCGGCTGCACGCCCAGTGCCCGGGCCAGCGGCGCCGCCGTGTCGCGCGTGCGGCGGAATTGCGTGGTGATGATGGCGTTCACCCGCAGCCCGGCGAGCGCCTGGGCCAGCGCCTGCGCCCGCTGCTCGCCGGCGGGTGTGAGCCCCGGATCGCCCGCGGGCTCGGCCGCGCGCTCGGCGTGGCGCACGAGGACCACCAGGTCGGGCTGGGCGGCGGCCAGCGTGCTTGTCAGCAGACAGGCCGCCAGCGGGACGGAGAAGCGCTTCATCGCGGTTCCTGAAGGAGGGTGGCGGCATTCTCGCCAGGGCGCCCAGTTACCATCCCGGCCCCATGCTGTTCCCCTGCACATCCGACTGATGGCCCTGCCTTTTGAACTCCAGGTCGGCTGGCGCTATATCCGCGCCGGCCGCGGTGGGCGGCGCAACGCCTTCATCAGCTTCATCTCCGGCGCTTCCATGATCGGCATCGCGCTGGGGGTCATGGCCCTCATCGTGGTGCTGTCGGTCATGAACGGCTTCCAGAAGGAGGTGCGCGACCGCATGCTCAACGTCATCGCCCACGTGGAGCTGCTCGACTATGCCGGCCAGGCGCTGCCGGACTGGCAGGCCACGGCGGCCAAGGCGCGGCAGAACCCGGCCGTCATCGGCGCCGCGCCCTTCATCGCGACGCAGAGCCTGATCGCCCGCGGCGACGACATGCGCGGCACGGTCATCCGCGGCATCTCGCCGGCCGACGAGGCGCAGGTCACCGCCTTGGGCGCGCAGCTGAAGGACGGCGTGTTTGCCAAGCTGCTGCCCGGCGCCTGGAACATCGTGCTGGGCGCCGAGCTGGCGCGCCAGCTCAATGTGGGCGAGGGCGACAAGATCACCGTGGTGGCGCCGGGTGGCCAGGTCACGCCGGCCGGCGTGGTGCCGCGGCTCAAGAGCTTCAACGTCGTCGGCACCTTCAGCTCCGGCCACTACGAATACGACTCCAGCCTGGCGCTGGTGCATGTGGAGGACGCCGCGCGGCTGTACCGCACCGGCGGCCCCACCGGCGTGCAGCTGAAGCTGCGCGACGTGCACGATGCCCGCGCTGTGGCCGCCCAGCTCGCCGGCGACATGGGCCCGGACATCCGGGTGCGCGACTGGACCCGCTCCAACGCGACCTGGTTCGACGCCGTGCAGATCGAGAAACGCATGATGGGCATCGTGCTGACGCTGATCGTCGCGGTGGCGGCGTTCAACCTGGTGTCCACGCTGGTCATGACGGTCACCGACAAGCAGAGCGACATCGCCATCCTGCGCACGCTGGGCGCCAGCCCGCGCTCCATCATGGGCATCTTCATCGTGCAGGGCGCGGTGTCGGGCGTCATCGGCACGCTGGCCGGCGTGCTGCTGGGGCTGCTGATTGCCTTCAACGTGGATGTCATCGTGCCCTTCATCGAGCACATGCTGAACGTCAGCTTCCTGCCGGGCAGCATCTACCTGATCAGCCAGATGCCCAGCGACCCGCAGCAGGCCGACATCGTGCCCATCGCCGTCACCTCGCTGGTGCTGGCCTTCCTGGCCACGCTCTACCCCAGTTGGCGCGCCAGCCGCGTGCAGCCGGCGGAGGCGCTTCGCTATGAGTGAGCTCATTCTTCAAGCCACCGGCCTGACCCGCCGTTTCCAGGAGGGCGGCCTGGACGTGACCGTGCTGCGCGGCGTGGACCTCAGCGTGAAGCGCGGCGAGACGCTGGCCATCGTCGGCGCCTCGGGCTCCGGCAAGTCCACGCTGCTGCATCTGCTGGGCGGGCTGGACATGCCCAGTCAGGGCGGCGTCACGCTGATGGGCAAGGCGCTGGCAGGCATGGACGAGGCCGCGCGTGGTGCGTGGCGCAACCAGCACCTGGGCTTCGTCTATCAGTTCCACCACTTGCTGCCGGAGTTCTCGGCGCTGGACAACGTGGCCATGCCGCTGCGCATCCGCCGGCAGACGCCCGCGCAGGCGCGCGAGACGGCCGCGCAGATGCTGGCCCAGGTGGGCCTGAAGGACCGCGTGCAGCACCGGCCGGCCGAGCTGTCCGGCGGCGAGCGCCAGCGCGTGGCCATCGCGCGGGCGCTGGTCACGCGGCCGGCCTGCGTGCTGGCCGACGAGCCCACCGGCAACCTGGACCGCGACACGGCCGACGCCGTCTTCGCGCTGATGCTGGAGCGTGCGCGCCAGCTAGGCACGGCCTTCATTCTTGTCACCCACGACCGCGACCTCGCGGCGCGCTGCGACCGGCAGCTGCGCCTGGTGGCGGGCCAGTTCACCTGATCTTGTTGCCCATGACGACCCCGCGCTTCATCCTCAAGCTCTCCTGCCCCGACCGTGCCGGCATCGTGCATGCCGTCACCGGCATGCTGCTGCAGCAGGGCGGCAACATCCTCACGTCGCACCAGCACGGCGATGCCGACCACGCGCGCTTCTTCATGCGCATCGAGTTCGAGGCCTCGGCCGAAGAAGCCGCACTGCAGGCCGCCTTCGCGCCGCTGGCGGTCGAGTTCGGCATGGACTGGGAGCTGGTCGCCCGCGCCCGCAAGACGCGCGTGCTGCTGCTGGTCTCCAAGCTGGGCCACTGCCTGAACGACCTGCTGTTCCGCGTGCAGACGGGCCATCTGCCCATCGAGATTCCGGCCATCGTGTCCAACCACCGCGACTTCTACCAGCTCGCGGCCTCGCACAACATCCCGTTCCATCACTTCCCGCTGCTGGGCGCGACGGATGCGCAGAAGGCCGCGCAGGAAGCCAAGATCCGCGAGGTGGTGGCCGAGAACAGGATCGACCTCGTCGTGCTGGCGCGCTACATGCAGATCCTATCGCCCGAGCTGTGCCGCGACCTGTCGGGCCGCGCCATCAACATCCATCACAGTTTCCTGCCCAGCTTCAAGGGCGCCAAGCCTTATCACCAGGCCTACGAGCGTGGCGTGAAGCTCATCGGCGCGACAGCGCACTACGTGACCAGCGACCTGGACGAAGGCCCCATCATCGAGCAGGAGGTCGCCCGCATCGACCACAGCATGCCGCCCGAGCAACTGGTGGGCATTGGCCGCGACATGGAGTGCGTGGCACTGGCGCGGGCCATCCAGTGGCATGCGGAGCACCGCGTGCTGCTGAACGGCAACCGCACGGTGGTGTTCCGCTGAAGGAGCGGGGCAGTGTGGACAGACACCCACTGCCACCTCGACGCGGCCGAGTTCGACGCCGACCGTGACGCCGTCGTCGCGCGGGCGCGCGGGGTGGGCCTCGGCCAGATCGTCATCCCGGCGGTCGAGGCGTCCAACTTCGACACCGTGCGCCTGCTGGCCATCCGCCAGGGCTTTGCCTACGCGCTGGGCATCCATCCGCTGTACGTGATGCGCGCCGCCGAGGGCGACCTGGCGGCGCTGGCCGAGGCGCTGGTGACGCAACACATCGACCCGCGCCTGGTGGCCGTGGGCGAGATCGGCCTGGACTTCTTCGTGCCGGGCCTGGACGCCGCCACGCAGCAGCACTTCTACGTGGAGCAGTTGAAGCTTGCGAGGCGCTTCGGCCTGCCCGTCATCCTGCATGTGCGCCGCAGCGCCGACCAGTTGCTGGCCGGCCTGCGCCGCGTGGGCTTTACGCAGGGCGGCATCGCGCATGCGTTCAACGGCAGCGAGCAGCAGGCCCAGGCCTTCATCGACCTGGGCTTCAAGCTGGGCTTCGGTGGCACGCTGAGCTTCGAGCGCTCGTTGCAGATCCGCCGGCTGGCCGCGACGTTGCCGGAAAGCGCGCTGGTGCTGGAGACCGACGCGCCGGACATCCCGCCGCACTGGCTCTACAAGACCGCCGAACAGCGTGCCGCGGGCGAGACCTCACGCAACGAGCCGGGCGAGCTGCCGCGCATCGCGCGGAGCCTGGCGGCGTTGCGCGGCTGGACGCTGGAGCAGACGGCCGCCGTCACGACAGCCAATGCACGGGCGGCGCTGCCGCGGCTGGCGGCCCTCAGCTGATCTTGATGCTGAATTCCGATTCGATCTCCTGATCGGTCTCGGCAGGCAGGCACTGATAGCCGGCAATGGCGGTGGTCACGGACCTGGCCCAGGACGGTGGCGCGCGGCCTTCGACGCGGATGTTCTCGATGCGGCCGTCGGCCTTCAGCAGGAAGCGGGCGATGAGCACGTGCTCGCCGTCACGCAGGGTGGTCGGCACCTTGGGCACCGGCATGGTGGGGCAGCGACCCTTGGGCAGCCGTATCGCGGGTGGCGAGTTGGGCGCCGTGGGCGCTGGGGTGTCGGCCGCATGGGTGGTGAAGGCGACGAGCAGGGCCGTCAGGCCAACGAGAAGTTTCATGGTCTGGCAGAAGCAGTCAGCGGTTGCGCGGGCTGATGGGCGTCTCTGGCACCGGGTAGCCCGCTGCGCCGAAGGTCGCGACGATGGCCTTGTGGGTGTCGAAGTAGACCTGCCAGTAATGGTCGGTGTGGCAGTAGGGGCGCACACACAGCAGCGGGCCCTCGGGCGTGAACTGCAGGATCTCGATATCCGGCGCGGGCTTGTCCAGCACGTTGGGGATGGCGGCGATGGCGGGGCGCAGCCGCGCGATGGCGTCCAGCGGGTCCACGCTGTTGGCGACCTTGGCCACGCAGTCCACGCGGCGGTGTGGCAGCGTCGAGTAGTTCTGGATGGAGCCGCCGAACACGGTGTTGTTGCCGACGATGGTGTGCACGTTGTCCGGGCTGGTGATGGTGGTGCCGAACAGGCCGATCTCGGTCACCGTGCCGGTCACGCCGCCGGCCTGCACGAAGTCACCCACCTTGAAGGGGCGCAGCACCTGCATGAAGACGCCGGCCGCGAAGTGGGTCAGCAGCCCGCCCCAGGCCGTGCCTATGGCCAGGCCGGCGCCGGCCAGCAACGCGGCGAAGGAGGTGGTCTTGACGCCGAAGATGTCCAGGATGCTCAGGATGAGCACGATGTTGAGCAGCACGCTCAGGATGGAGCGCAGGTAGGTGACCAGCGTCGAGTCGATCCGTTTGCCGCGCAGCAGCGCGGCGGAGAACAGTCGCAGCGACAGCGAGATGAGCCATCGGCCCACGACCCAGGCGGCGATGGCGGCCAGCACCTTGAGGCCGAAGTCGGCACCTTGCGTGCTGAGGAAGGTCCAGATGGCTTCAGAGTTCATGCTTGTTGGATCCCTTGAGTTCAGAAGGCCAGAGATTGTCGAAGTCGAGTGACAGCTCGGCGCGGTCGCCCACGCGCAGCGTGCCGCTGCTCCAGCGCCGCGATGCGCGCCACCAGGTCAGCCATGGGCGACCTCGTGCATGAGGCTGAGACACTGCACCGTCGATGTCATGGACCCGTCTCCCTTGAAAGCCCGCGCATCCTCGCAGCCTCGTGCCGCGCTGACCACCCCCCCGGTCCCACCTCCCGACGTTGCCCGGCTGACCGGCTTGGCCCCGGTCTTCGACGCGCGGGTGTGCGTGCTGGTGTTGGGCAGCTTCCCGGGCGTGGCCTCGCTGCGGGCGGCGCAGTACTACGCCCATCCGCGCAACGCCTTCTGGCCGGTGATGGCGGCGCTGCTGGATGAGGCCGACCTGCCCACGCGGCCCTATGCGCAGCGGCTGCAGGTTCTGCTGCAACACCACGTGGGCGTGTGGGATGCGGTGGCGTCCTGCCAGCGCGACGGCAGCCTGGACACGGCCATCGTGGATGCCCAGCCCAGCGACCTGCCGGCATTGCTGCGCCGCCTGCCGGCGCTGCGTGCCATCGCCTGCAATGGCGCGCTGGCGCACAAGGAGACGCTGGCGCTGGTGGGCGACCCCGGCCTGCCGGTGCTGCGGCTGCCGTCCACCAGCCCGGCACACGCGGGCCTCAGCCTGGCCGACAAGCTCGCCGTCTGGCGCGAGGCGTTGGTGCCGCACCTGCGCTGACCTGGGATGATGGCCGCATGAAATCCAAACCCAAGACCTGGGCGCCCGCGACCTTGAGTGAATTCGACGGCGTGCGCTTCCTGCACCTGGACTCGATCTGGGTGCAGGGCGCCATGCGCATTCGCAAGCCCGACCAGCTGGAGCTGGAGTACATCCAGCGCATGTGCGCGTGGATGCTGTGGCGGGATGAGGCTGCGCTGGGGCAGGGCCATGCGGTGCAGCTGGGCCTGGGCGCCGCGGCGCTGACGCGCTTCAGCCACGGCCAGTTGAAGATGCGCACCACGGCGGTGGAGTTGAACCCCGAGGTCATCGCTGCTTGCCGGCAGTGGTTCCGGCTGCCGTCAGACGATGCGCGGCTGTCGGTTGTCAATGGCGATGCGCAGGCCTGGGTCAACGACGACGCGAACCTGCAGACCGTGGACGTGCTGAACGTGGACCTGTACGACCACGAGGCCGCAGGCCCCGTGCTGGACGACGAGGCCTTCTATGCGGCCTGCCGCGGCGTGCTGGCCGATGGCGGGCTGATGACGGTCAACCTGTTCGGCCGCAGTGCCAGCTTTGCCCGCAGCGCCTTGCGCATCGCGCGCGCCTTCGGCTCGGACCAGGTCTGGAGCCTGGCGCCCACCAAGGAGGGCAACACGGTGGTGGTGGCCGCCCGTGGCGTCCAGGTGCCGCACCGCGACGTGCTGGAGCAGCGCGCGGCTAATATCGAATCGCGCTTCAAGCTGCCGGCCCGCAAGTGGCTGCGCCTGGTGCAACCGCTGCCGATGAGCATCCTCAACGCCCTCTGACTTCATCCGCCGATGACGACCAAGCCCAAGCCCTTGGCTACCGCACCCAAGTCCGACGGCCGTCTGGAGTGGCGCACGCTGCTGAAATGGCTGCTGGAGGACGGCCTCATCGACGAGTCCCAGGTGCAGCGCACCGAGCAGCGCCTGGGCGCCGGCGACAGCTCGCTGCATCCGCTGGTGCGGCTGGGCCATGCCAACCTGGTGCAGCTGGCCACCGGCAAGACCATGGACGTGGAGGCGCTGTCGGAATGGCTGGCTGTGCGCGCCAGGCTGCCCTATCTGCGCATCGATCCGTTGAAGGTGGACGTGGGGCGCGTGGGCGACGTGATGTCCATCGGTTATGCCGAGGCCAAGCGCTGCCTGCCGGTGCAGTTTGGCATCAACGACGTGACCGTGGCGACCTCCGAGCCGTTCGACACCAGTTGGGTCGCGCAGATCGAGTCGCATGTGCGCAAGCCGGTCCGGCTGGTGGTGGCCAACCCGCTGGACATCGCGCGCTACACGACCGAGTTCTTCACGCTGGCCCGCTCCGTGCGCGCCGCCACCAAGGCCGGCGAGCAGAGCCAGGTGGCGAGTTTCGAGCAGCTGGTCGAGCTGGGCCGCACGAACAAGCAACTGGATGCCAACGACCAGGGCGTCGTTCAGGTGGTGGACTGGCTGTGGCAGTACGCCTTCGACCAGCGCGCCAGCGACATCC
>CBFGPX010000010.1:0-40231 GCA_965650725.1 uncultured Comamonadaceae bacterium
GCATCCAGCGCGCCGGCCCCTTCCCGCGCGTGAAGGGCAGCCGCATCGAGCACGACAAGCTGCTCGGCTTCATCGGCCGCAACTACGACGTGGATGAACGCGGCGCCTGGTTCTTCCAGAACGGCCCGCAGCGCGTCTACGTCGAACTGGAGCTGACGCCCTGGATCTGGCGCCTGCAGCCCGGCGGCGGCGTCACCAGCCACACCGGCCGCGCCGTGCAGGTCGAGTCCGCCTGGCTGGACGAAACCGGCCACCTCTACCTGCTGACCGACCTGGGCTTCGGGCTGGTGCACACCCAGGACATGGCGCTGGCGGCCGAGGCCGTCGAATCGGGCCGCTGGACGCCGCAGGACTGCATCGCCGCCAAGCTGCCGGCGCTGCACCGCTACCGGCTGCGCCCCCTGCCCTGAGCGAGCGGGCATGAAAAAGCCCGCTCGCAGCGGGCTTCTTCCAGGCAGGAGGTCTCGCCTTGAGGGTCAGTTCGCAGCCGACGCAGCCGCGGCCGGCGCCTTGGGCTCGTCGAACTTGGCGCCGCCCTGGTTGGCCAGATAGACCACGGCACGGTGGATCTCGTAGTCGCTGAAATCGCCGCCGCCCTGGGGACCCATGGCGCCCTTGCCCTGCAGCGCTGACTGCAGCAGCGCCTCGACGCCGCCCTTCAGGCGCGGGCCCCAGGCCGCCGCGTCGCCCAGCTTGGGCGCGCCAGCGGCACCAGTGGCATGGCAGGCCGCACACTGGGCCTGGAACACCTGCTCGCCGGTCTTCATGGCGGCCACGTCGTTGACGTCCTTGACCTCGACATGGGCCACAGGCGCGATGCGCGCGGCCACGGCCTCGCCTTCCAGTGCGCCCGTGCCGGCGGCCGGTTTGGTTGCCGTGCTGACATAGTTGGCCAGCAGGATGATGATGATCACGGGCACCACGAAGGAAAAGAACACGGCCCACGCAAGCTGCTTGGGCGTCTTGATCGGGCCGGTGTGGGCGTCGTCGTCGTGATGTTGATCGTGGCTGGCGCTCATGGATTCCTCTTGGCTATCCTTGTCGGTCTTCTCGGGCTCTTGTTCCGCATGCGCACCTCTCGACGCGCCACGAAAAACCATCGAATTATAGGCAGGCGCCACCTGCCGCTCCGGCCGGTAGAACCCCGCTGTTAGAATCTGCGGCTTCGCGCCCGTAGCTCAATGGATAGAGTACTGCCCTCCGAAGGCAGGGGTTGTTGGTTCGATCCCAACCGGGCGCGCCAGACGCATCAAGCACTTGGCTTCACGGCCAGGTGCTTTTTTGTTGCCGGTTCCGCAGCCTCAGATCTTGAGCTGCGCGAGCGCCGCCTGAAGCCCCGCCAGGCCGCCCACGCGCTGGTCATTGATGAACACCTGGGGCATCTGCCGCACCGCAGGCCCGCACTTCTCGTAGAAGGCCAGGCGCTGGGCCTCGTCGTCGATCTTGATCTCCTCGAAGCCCAGGTTCCTGGCCTTCAGCAGGCTTTTGACGGTGTCGCACTGCGGGCAGGCGGACTTGGAGTAGACGACGATGTTGAGCTGCATGCCCGCAGTTTAGGGGCCGCGGCCCACGCGCGCCGTCAACGCAGCGTGTAGCCCCGGCCGTCCATGCAGGCCTCCACGGCGCGCTGGAACACGCCGGCATCGGCCATCGCCGTGGGTTGCGTGGTGGCCCAGCGGTTGCAGTCGCGGTGGTCGGCCTCCAACTGCTCGACGCCCTGCCCGTGGCGCGGATAGATGACCGGCGCAGCCGCCCGACTGGGCTGATACACGGGGGCCGGCGGCAGCGGCGCCGGCGGTGGCACGTAGACGACCTCGGGCGCACGCTCGGCCTGATGGGCCAGCGCGATCAGCGGCACTGCAACCGCCAGACCCAGCACCAAGCCACCCAGGCCGGCGCCGCGGTGGTGATGATGATGGTGGTGGCGTGGCGCCTGCCCGTAGTAGCGCGGGCCGGCACTGGCCGCGCCGGTGGCAACCACCAGGCTGGAGACAATCAGGGTTCTGGCAAAGGGCTTCATGGCGAGTCCGTCCGGTGACTGCGAGCACAACGCGCCGCCACAGCCACCGGTTTACGCCAGGTCAGCGCCGGCAGATGTAACGGTTCGTGGCCAGACAGCGCATGGGCTTGCGCGTTGGATAGCGCTACCATTTGAACTCCAACGGCAGGAGACGACGTGGCGGACGGGAAGAAGAAACTGCGCAGCCAGGGCTGGTTCGGCGGGCGCGACAAGATGGGCTTCGTGCACCGCGCCTGGCTGCGCAACCAGGGCTACCCGGACGACTATTTCGGCGGCAAGCCGGTCATCGGCATCTGCAACACCTGGAGCGAGCTGACGCCCTGCAACGGCCACCTCCGCGACCTGGCCGAGAACGTCAAGCGCGGCATCCTGGAGGCGGGCGGCGTGCCGATGGAGTTCCCGGTCATGTCGCTGGGCGAGACCATCATGAAGCCGACGACCATGCTGTTCCGCAACCTCGCGAGCATGGACGTCGAAGAGTCGCTGCGCGCCAACCCGCTGGACGGCGTGGTGCTGATGACGGGCTGCGACAAGACCACGCCCTCGCTGCTGATGGGCGCCTGCAGCGTGGGCCTGCCGGCACTGGTCGTCTCTGGCGGGCCCATGCTCAACGGCAAGTTCCGCGGCGGCGAGATCGGCTCGGGCACCTTCAACTGGCAGGTCAAGGCCAAGATCGACAGCGGCGAGTTCACGCACGAAGACCTGACCGAAGCCGAGGTCTGCGGCGCCCGCAGCGCCGGCCACTGCAACACCATGGGCACGGCATCGACGATGGCCGTGATGTCCGAAGCACTGGGCATGACGCTGCCGGGCATGGCGTCCATCCCGGCCGCCGACTCGCGCAAGAAGCTGATGGCGCAGCTGAGCGGCCGGCGCATCGTGGAGATGGTCCGTGAAGACCTGACCCCGACGAAGGTGCTGACGCGCCAGGCTTTCGAGAACGCCATCGTCGTGAATGCGGCCGTGGGCGGCTCCACCAACCTCATCCTGCACCTGCTGGCCATCGCCGGCCGCATCGGCGTGCCGCTGGCGCTGGAGGACTTCGACCGCCACGGCAGCCAGGTGCCGCTGCTGGTCAACCTCAAGCCCTCGGGCCAGCGGCTGATGGAGGACTTCTTCTACGCCGGCGGCCTGGCCGTCGTCATGAAGGAGCTGGGCGCGCTGCTGCACCGCGGCGTGCTGACGGTGAACGGCCAGACGCTGGAAGACAACTACCGCAGCGCACAGTGCTTTGATGCGACCGTCATCCGCCCGCTGTCCGAGCCGCTGCAGCCTGCCGCCGGCATCGCCGTGCTGCACGGCAACCTGTGCGAGCAGGGCGCCGTCATCAAGCCCTCGGCCGCCACGCCGGCGCTGCTGACGCACCGCGGCCCGGCCGTCGTGTTCAGCAGCATGGAGGACTACCACGCCCGCATCGACGACCCGGCCCTGCCCATCACCGCCGACAGCGTCATCGTGCTGCAGGGCGTGGGCCCGCGCGGCTACCCCGGCATGCCGGAAGTCGGCAACGTGGACCTGCCGCGCAAGCTCGTCGAGCAGGGCGTGCAGGACATGGTGCGCATCTCCGACGGCCGCATGAGCGGCACGGCCTATGGCACGGTCGTGCTGCACGTGGCGCCCGAATCGGCGGCCGGCGGCACGCTGGCGCTGGTGCGGGACGGCGACCTCATCGAGCTGGACGTTCCCGCGCGCCGGCTGCAGCTGCTGGTGGACGACGCCGAGCTGGCGCGCCGCCGCGCCGCCTGGGTGCCGCCCGCGCCGCTGGCCACGCGCGGCTACGTGAAGCTGTACGTGGACCACGTGCAGCAAGCCCACCTGGGCGCGGACCTGGACCTGCTGGTCGGCAGCTCGGGCTCAGTCGTCGAGCGCGACTCGCACTGACCATAATCGACGCGTTGTCCCAACGCCCGATTGCCATGACCTACTGCGTCGCGATGCGCCTGCGCGCCGGCCTGCTGTTCGCGTCCGACACCCGCACCAACGCGGGCGTGGACCACATCGCCAGCTTCCGCAAGATGTACCAGTTCCAGATCCCGCACCAGCGCGAGATCGTCGTGCTGGCGGCCGGCAATCTGGCGACCACCCAGTCCGTCATCTCGCTGCTGAACCAGCGGCTCAACGGCGAGGGCGAGCACCTGCTCAACGTGCCCAGCCTGTTCGACGCGGCCGTGCTGCTGGGCCGCACGCTGAAGGAAGTCGTCGGGCGCGACAGCGGCGACCCGAACAACCACGGCGTCGACTTCGGCGCCAACTTCCTGCTGGGCGGCCAGATCAAGGGCGAAGGCCCGCGCCTGTTCCACATCTATCCGCAGGGCAACTTCATCGAGGCGACCGAAGACACGCCCTACTTCCAGATCGGCGAGAGCAAGTACGGCAAGCCCATCATCGACCGCGTCGTGCGCTACGAGACCACGGCGCTGGACGAGGCGGCCAAGTGCACGCTGGTGAGCTTCGACTCCACCATCCAGTCCAACCTGTCGGTGGGCCTGCCCATCGACATGCTGATGCTGCGCGCCAACCAGTTCGATCAGGCCATGCAGCCGCCGCACCGCATCGCGCGCGACGACCCCTATTTCCTGTCGCTGCGCGAAGGCTGGAGCAAGGGGCTGCGCAAGGTGTTCGACGAACTGCCCAACGAGCCCTGGTTCCAGACTTAGCCCACCTCCTACCGCCTGACGGGGGCCCCCTCAAAGGGGGCGCTGCCGGTGGCCCGGCAAAGCCGGCTCCACGGCAGCTGCTGGATGGGGCGCCACCGTGAACACGGCCACCACACGCGCGTCGACTGCTGCCGTTCAGCGCGGCGTGTCCGGACGAGGGGCTCTGTACGCGAATCGACCCGGCACGCGGATCTGCACCTCCGTGCCGCCAGGCGACTCGCTCACCAGCCCCAGCCGCCCGCCGACCTCGCGCGCACGTTCGCGCATGCCTTGCAGGCCCCAGTGGCCCGGTCGGCCGCCATCGCTGATCCAGGCCGACGGAATGCCCACACCGTCGTCGCGCACGCGCAGCACCAGCTCGGCCGCACCGAAGCACACCTCCACCTCGATCTGCCGCGCCTGCGCATGCCGGAACGCGTTGCGCAGCGCCTCGCGGGCGATCAGGTGCAGCTGGTCGAACACGCTGCGCTCCAGCGGCCGCGCCGCGCCACTGGCGACGGCGCGGAACACCAGCTCCGGCCGCTGCAGTTCCTCGCCAAGCCGCTGCAGTGCCGCCAACAGCTCGGCGCCGTCCACGTCGCCGCTGCGCAGGTCGCGCACGCGCTCGCGTGCCTCCAGCACGACGGCGTCGGCGCGGTCCAGCACGGCCTCGATCTGGCTGCGCACCGGCGCGTCCGCCGGCAAACGGCTGGCCGCACCCTGCACGTTGATGATCAAGGCCTGCGTGCTCTGCAGCAGCGTGTCGTGCAGCTCGCGGGCGATGCGCTCGCGCTCGTGGTGGCGAGCCTCCAGCTGGCGGCGCACGCCGGCCGCGATGGCGCGTGTGCGCAGCACATAGGCGCCCGCCACCAGCACCAGCGTCAGCAGCAGCACGCCGGCCATGAAGCCACGCGTCTGCCAGAACGTGGGCGCGATGCGGAAGGCCAGCGTCGCCTCTTCCGTGCCCCAGACGCCGTCGCCGTTGGCAGCCACGACGCGGAAAGCGTAGTCGCCGTGAGCCAGGTTGGCGTAGGCGGCCTCGCGGCGCGTGTCGGCGTCCTGCCAGTCGGCGTCCACACCATCCAGCCGGTAGCGGAAGCGCGCGCGCTCGGCACCGGCCAGCGTCAGCGCCGAGTAGCGGATGGCCACGCTGCGCGTGCCGGCCGGCAGCTCCAGGCCGGGCGTCGGGTGGTGGTTGCGGTCGCCCGCCCGCAGCGCCTGGATCTCCACCCGGCCGGGGCTCTCGTTGCGCGCCACGCGGGCGGCATCCACCCAGGCGATGGCGCGGTTGGTCGCGAACCAGATGCGGTCCTGGCTGTCGCGCACCGCGGTCGATACGGCCGTGGCCTGCTGCGCGATGCCGGGCAGGCCATCGCGCCAGTTCAGCAGCCGGTAGTTGAGGCGCGACGCCGTGCCGCCGAACATCGCCGCCAGGTCGGCCGCCTGCAGCTGCACCACGCCCCGGCCGCCATTCAGCCACAGGTCGCCGTTGGCCGCCTCGGCAATGCCCGACACATGCGCGAACGCGTCGTCGCGCTCGGCCGTCACGACGGCGAAGCGCCGGCCGTCGAAGCGTGCGAAGCCGGCCTCGCCGGCCACGTAGACATGGCCGCCCGCGCTGATGAACAGGCTGGTCGTTCGACCCACCAGCAGGCCGTCGGCAGTGCCATAGCGCGTCACCGTGTCGCCTCGCAGCCGCAGCACCTCGTCGTCGTAGCCGAACCAGGCGTCGCCGTCCGCACCGACGATGAGGGCCGTCGGCATCGCGCCACCGGGCTCGAAGCGCGTATCGCGCCGGACGCCGCCCGAGCCAGCGTGGAACAGCCCCAGGCCCGGCACCGCCACCCACGCGCCACCACGGTGATCCGGCGCCAGCGCCTGCACGTGATAGCTGCGTGGCGGCTGCGCCAGGTGCACGCGCTCGAACCGCCCGCCCACCTCGCGCACGACGCCGTCGTCATCGCTCAGCCACAGCACGCCCCGACGATCGCGCACCAGCGCCTTGGACGAACGGCCCAGCTCGACGGGCTGGGGCGCGCCCGGCGGCACCAGGCGCAGCGCCCGCCGGCCGCTGGCGACCAGCACGCCGTCGCCCAGCGGCGCGACCACGAAGCCGGCCGGCTCGCCGCTGCCGAACTCCGGCACGACACGGAGCCGCTGGCTGCGAAAGCTCGACAGACCATGGTTGCTGCCCACCCAGACCTCGCCCTCACGGCCCTGCACCAGCGGCACGACGATGTCGGCTGGCAGGCCCTGACGGCGCGTGAACGTCTCCAGCTCGTCGCTCGGCTGGATGCTGCGGCCGACCGGGATGGCGGCCGGGTCGCGCAGCCGGCGCACGCCCACGCCGGCTTCGGTCAGCCACAGGCTGCCGTCCTCGGCAAAAAGCATCTGCTTGGCACGGGCGAAGTGCGGCGTCCAGCTGTTCGTGTTGCGCGGCGGCGTGCCGCCGCCGGCGGGCGCAGCGCCACCGGCGTAGTCGGGCAGCGGCCGCGTGCCGCGCAGGCCGTCGGACACCCAGAGGCGCCCTGCACGGTCCTCGGCCAGCACGGCGCCGCCCGACAGCACCTCGCCGGTGTCCTGGAACTGCCGCCCACCGCGCGCCAGCCAGTGCAACCGATGCTGCGACACCACCCACAACACGCCACGGCAGTCCACCATCACGTACTGGGCGCCCGACTCGGCATAGCCCATCTCGGCGCCCACGCGCTGCCAGCGGCGGCCGTCGAAGCGCGCCAGCCCGCCGCCGGCCGCCGCCCACAGGTGGCCGTCGTGGTCGGCCGCGATGCGCAGCACGCGCCCCGGCGGCATGCCCTCGGCCTCGCCATAGGCCGTGGCCACGCCGTCGCGCAGGCGCACGGTGCCGCCGGCGAACAGGCCCAGCCAGATGTCGCCGGACGGCTCCACATGCAGCGCGTTGATGTTGGTGGACTTGAGACGCTGGCCGTCGCGCAGCGGATAGCGGTCAAAGCGCACGCCGTCGAAGCGGAAGAGGCCCAGCCCCGTGCCCAGCCACAGGTAGCCGCCAGGGGCTCGCGCCATCGTCCAGACGTCGGCCGGCGCGCCGTCGTTGACGGTCCAGGCAGAGTGCGCGAAGTCGGCCAGCGGCAGCGGCTCGCCGGCACCCCTCACGGGCAGCAGCAACAGCGCGAAGAGCCAGGCGCGCCAGCTCACCTCAGTTCCACGGATCGACGATGCCGCGGCGGATCGCGATGACGACCGCTTGCGTGCGGTCGGCCGCCTGCAGCTTGGACAGGATGGCCTTCATGTGCGTCTTGATCGTGTCCTCGCTGAGGCCCAGCTCGGCGCCGATGTCGCGGTTGGAGCCGCCCTGCGCCAGCCGGCGCAGCACGTCCAGCTCGCGGGCGGACAGCTCGTCCTGCAGCGCGTACTGGCCCAGCTCGGCCGCCACGTCGGCGGGCAGGTAGCGCCGGCCGGCATGCACCTGACGGATGGCCTCCACCAGCTCGCGCCGGATCGCGTTCTTCAGCAGGTAGCCGCGGGCGCCGGCCGCGAAGGCGCGGCGCGCCTGCGCGTCACCGCGGTAGGTCGTCAGCACCAGCACGCGGGCATCGGGTGCCTGCGCGACGATGCGCGCGATGGCGCCGGCGCCATCCAGCACCGGCATCTGCAGGTCCATCAGCACGACATCGGGCCGCAGCGCCGTGAAGGCCTCCACGGCGGCCGCACCGTCGGCGGCCTCGCCCACCAGCTCCAGCCCGTCGTGCGCGGCCAGCAGCGCGGCGATGCCCTCCCGCATCAGCGGGTGGTCGTCGACGGTCATGACGCGAATGGGAGCGGTAGCAGGCATGGCGCAAGTGTCGCTGCTGCAGCGCAGCAATGCGCTCACCCGAAAGAGTGACCGCAGCGTCGCTGGCTCGGGGCTGGGCCGTCTGCGGCGCGGCACCTAGCATGCGTTCTAACGCCGCGGGCTAGCGTCAGCCGGCCCGGGCAGGGAGAACCAGCCGCATGAACCCCGCCATCCGCGTCGCCGTCGAGCACGCCGACCCCTTGCTGGCCGCCGGCCTCAGCAGCGTGCTGAGCACGCAGATCGACATCCAGCTCGTCGCGCCCGCCACGGGCGCCGACATCGTCGTGGCCGACTACCGCCGCGGCCTTTGGCTGGCCGGCCAGCGCCCGCGGCCGGCACCGCGCGTGATGGTGCTGACCGCGCAGGACCGCGAGCAGGACGTGCGCAGCGCGCTGGAGGCCGGCGTGGACGGCTATCTGCAGCAGTGCTGCGCCGTGCAGGAGCTGGTGCTGGGGCTGCGCCAGCTGGCGCGCGGCACGCGCTGCCTCAGCGCCGTGGCGGCCAGCCGCATCGCCGACAGCCTGCAGCACGACAGCCTCACGCAGCGGGAGCGCGAAGTGCTGAAGCTGGCCTCTCGCGGCAAGAGCAACAAGGCCATCGCCCTGGCGCTGGACATCTCGCTGGGCACGGTCAAGGCGCACATGAAGGGCGTCATGAGCAAGCTGGGGGCGGCGTCGCGCACGGAGGCCGCGCGCATCGCGCTGGAACGCGGCTTTTAGCGCGCTAGGGCCGCCGCACGGCCAACAGATGGCGCACGGCCGGCGCCTCGTCCAGCAGCGCATGCAGACGCTCGCGCAGCGCATCGTCGGCCGCGGTGCCACGGCGGTGCTGGCGCAGATGCTCGGCCCAGGTCTCGACGACGAACCACTCCACCAGCTGGCCGGGCTTGTCGCCGTCCTCGGCCAGGCCCCAGTCCTGCGCGCCGTCGCGGCGGCGCTGCACGGACAGCTCGCACAGCAGCGCCAGCACCTGCGCACGCTGCGCCGCCGGCACGCGGTACTCCACTTGAACGATGACGGGGCCGCGCTCCAGCGCCTGCGTCTGCTCCGGCGCGGGCCAGGGCGTGCCGGGCTGGGCGTCGCGCTCGGCCACCGGCAGCGGGTGGCGGGTAGCCCACAACGCGCCCACGCCCAGCGCCACCGCGGCCGTCAGCAGTGCATGCTGCACGCCTGACGTCTCGGCCAGCGCACCCCAGGCCAGGCTGCCCAGGGTCATCGCGCCGTTGAACACGGTCAGGTAGACCGCCAGGCCGCGGCCACGCACCCAGGCCGGGAACAGGGCCTGGGCCACGCCCATCAACGTCGTCAGCGCGGTGATCCAGGCCGCGCCCAGCAGGCCCATCAGCACGACCAGGGCCGCCACCGATTGCAGCCAGGCCAGGCCCAGCAGCGCGACGCCCGCCGCCAGCGTGGCCGCATGCAGCAGCGCCTCGGCCCGCCAGCGGGCGCGCCAGCGCGGCAGCAGCAGCGCGCCAGCGATGGCACCGCCCCCCACGACACCCAGCAGCGCGCCGTACAGCCCGGCCGCGTCGGGTTGCAGCCGGCGCGCGACCCAGGGCAGCAGCGCCCACGCCGCACTCGCGCTGCCGAAGAAGACGGCGGCGCGCCACAGCACGCGATGCAGCTCGCGGCTGGCGCGGCTGTAGCGCAGACCCGCACGCAGCGCGCCGAAGAACGGTTCGGCCAGCGGGTCCGGCGCGGCCGGCGTGCGTCGCCACCAGACCAGCGCCATCAGCGGGATCAGGCACACCAGCAGGTGCAGCGCATAGGTGGCGGCAGCCCCCGCCGCGGCCAGCAGCAGGCCGCCGCCGGCCGGGCCGATGGCGCGCGCGATGTTGACGCCCAGCGCGTTCAGCGCCATCGCGCTGCGCAGCCGGGCTGCGTCCACCAGTTCGGGCACGACGGCCATCCAGGCCGGGCCCATCAGCGCGGCGCCCACGCCGCCCAGCAGGCTCAAGCCCAGCAGCGCCTGCAGGCTCAGCAGGCCGCTGGCGGCCAGCGCCAGCAGCAGCGCCGCGACGACCGCGAGCAGCCCCTGCACGGCCAGCAGCAGGCGGCGCCGGTCCAGCGTGTCGGCCAGCGCGCCGGCCGGGATGGCGAGCAGGAAGACCGGCAGCGTCGACGCCGCCTGGATCAGCGCGACGGCGGCCGGGCTGTCGGACAGCTCGCTGGCCACCCATGCATTGGCCAGGTCGCGCATGAAGGCGGCCACGTTGCCGCACACGGTGGCCAGCCACAGCACGGCGAAGGGCCGCGTGCGCAGCGGCGCTAGCGCCTCGGCCAGGCCGCCGTCAGGCGCGGCGCTCATCCGACCAGGCCACCAGCAGCCAGGCGCCGGCCAGGCCCAGGTGCTCGAAGAAGGCGTTCATCTGCGGCCCGCGTGCGGGGCCCTCGACGGTCCAGAACGCATTGGCCATGAAGCTGGCCGCCACCGTGAACGCGGCGAGCGCCAGCGCGGCCCAGCGCCGCCCGAAACCGCCAAGCACCATGGCCGACGCGCCCAGCTCCAGCGCGATGACGGCCACCGCGAACCACGCCGCCGGCTGCAGGCCGAAATTCGCCATCTCGGCGATGGCGCCGTCGAAGTCCAGCAGCTTCACCAGCCCGCCCTGCAGGTAGGCGCCGCACAGCGCCAGCAGGGCCAGCCAGCGCAGTGCTTCAAACCGCCCAGCAAGCACAGCCCAGCGCTCCCCAGAAGCCTTGCAGATCACCCACCGGCGGCGTGGCGCCCCAGGCCTTGGCATGCGCATGGCCGTGCACGCCGCAGGCACTGGCACAGGCGCAGGCGCTGCTCAGCGCGGCCTGCAAGGGCTTGCCCTCGGCACCCCAGGCGCCGTAGCCGCCCCAGCGCCGCACGGGCGACCAGTCGGGCATGGCCGGCGGCGGGCCGCCCTCGTCGTGCGCTGCGAACTCGCCCGCGGCCCAGACGACCTTGCCGCCCACCAGCGTCAGCAGCGAGCTGGTGCCGGCGATGTCGCTCTCGGCGCAGCCCAAGAAGTCGCGATCGGGCACCAGCAGGTCGGCAAAGGCGCCGGGCTCGATGCGGCCCTTCTTGCCTTCCTCGTCGCTGAACCAGGTCACGTGCTCGGTCAGCAGGCGCAGGGCCTGCTCGCGGTCCAGGCAGTTGGCCTGCGGCGTGATGCGTAAGCCCCCGACGGTCTCGCCGGTGATGAGCCAGGCGAGGCACACCCAGGGGTTGTAGGAAGCGACGCGGGTGGCGTCGGTGCCGCCGGACACGCGCAAGCCCTTCTCGAGCATGCGCTTGACCGGCGGCGTGGCCTCGGCGGCCCGGGCGCCGTAGCGCTCGACAAAGTATTCGCCCTGGTAGGCCATGCGGTGCTGCACGGCGACGCCGCCACCGAGCGCGACGATGCGATCCATCGAGTGATCGGAGATGGTCTCGGCGTGGTCGAAGAACCAGTTCAGACCGGCCAGCGGCACGTCGCGGTTGACGCGCTCGAACACGTCCAGCGCGCGGGCAATGGTCTCGTCGTAGGTGGCGTGCATGCGCCAGGGCCAGCGGTTCTCGGCCAGCACGCGCACGACGCCTTCGAGGTCGTCCTCCATGGCCGGCGCCATGTCGGGCCGCGGCTGGCGGAAGTCCTCGAAGTCGGCGGCCGAGAACACCAGCATCTCGCCCGCGCCGTTGTGGCGGAAGTAGTCGTCGCCCTGCTTGTATTTGCTGGTGGCCGTCCAGCGCAGGAAGTCGTCCTTCTCCTGCTTGGGCTTCTGCGTGAACAGGTTGTAGGCCAGCCGGATGGTGAGCTGGCCGTCGCGCGCCAGCTGCTCGATGACGGCGTAGTCGTCGGGGTAGTTCTGGAAGCCGCCGCCGGCATCGATGGCGCCGGTGACGCCCAGCCGGTTCAGCTCGCGCATGAAGTGGCGCGTGGAATTGAGCTGGTAGTCGAACGGCAGCTTGGGGCCCTTGGCCAGCGTCGCGTACAGGATGCTGGCGTTGGGCTTGGCCAGCAGCAGGCCGGTGGGGTTGCCGGCCGCATCGCGCAGGATCTGGCCGCCGGGGGGCTCGGGCGTGTCGCGGTCGTAGCCGACGGCGCGCAGCGCGGCGGCATTGAGCAGCGCGCGGTCGTACAGGTGCAGGATGAAGACCGGCGTGTCGGGCGCGACGGCGTTCAGCTCCTCCAGCGTGGGCAGGCGCTTCTCGGCGAACTGCTGCTCGTTGAAGCCGCCCACCACGCGCACCCACTGCGGTGCGGGCGTGATGGCGACCTGCGCCTTCAGCATGGCCATCGCGTCGGCGAGCGAGCGCACGCCGTCCCAGCGCAGCTCCAGGTTGAAGTTCAGCCCGCCGCGGATGATGTGCAGGTGGTTGTCGATGAGACCGGGCAGCACGCGCCGGCCCTTCAACTCGACGATGCGCGTGGCCGGGCCGGCGTGTGCCATCACGTCGGCGTCGTCGCCGACGGCGAGGAACTTGCCGTCGCGCACCGCCACGGCTTGCGCCTGCGGCTGCGCGCGGTTCAGCGTCGTGATGCGGCCGCCGCGCAGGATGAGGTCGGCGTGTTCAACCACGACGCGTCTCCTTCATCTCGTCGGCACAGCGCGGCAACTCGCCGAACATGTGTGGCTTGACCTGGTGGTGCAGCCAGGAGACGTGGGCCGCATCCGACGCCATGAACTTGCGCACCAGCGGCGGCAGTTGTTCGCCGACGAGGATGCCCAGCAGCCCCACCAGCGCGATGACCGGCGGCGCCGGCGAGCGCACGTTGAAGAGGGCGTAGATCACGCCCACCAGCAGGCCGACGGCCAGGGACAGCAGATATGGCTTCAAGGGCATCCTCCTGTGGCTTCAGCCCTCGTGGGCGCCGAACATCGATTTGGCGTAGATGATGCCCAGGCCGTAGGCGCCGCCGAACTTCTTGGCGATGCCGGTCGTCAGCTCGTAGGTCTCGCCGCGCGCCCAGTCGCGCTGCAGCTCCAGCATGTACTGCAGCGAGGTCAGCGGCCTCGCGCCGGCCTGCACCATGCGTTCGACGGCGCGCTCGTGCGCCTCGGCGGACACGTCGCCGCAGGCGTCGGTGATGACGTAGACCTCGTAGCCCTGCGCCAGCGCCGACAGCGTCGGGCCGACGATGCAGACCGAGGTCCACAGGCCGGCGAACACCAGGCGGCTCTTGCCGATGGCGTTGATGGTCTTGATGACGGCAGCGTCTTCCCAGGTGTTCATGGACGTGCGGTCCAGCAGCTCCTGGCCGGGGAAGGCGGCGGTGATCTCCTCGAACATCGGGCCCGAGAAGCTCTTCTCGGCCACGGTCGTCAGCACGGTGGGCACCTGGAAGCCGGCGGCCGCGTGAGCAATCAGCGCGGCGTTGTTGCGCAGCTCGACGGCGTCGATGGACTTGGTGGCGAAAGCCATCTGCGACTGGAAGTCGATCAGCACCAGCGCATGGTCGGTGGGCGTCAGCAGCAGCGGGCCGGCGGTGGGGGTGGCAGTCAGGGCCATGGGAATCTCCTGGACATGAGAGGGAGGGACGCGGCCAGTGTGGGCGGCGAGGCCCGCGTCGGCATCCCTCTTCCGGCCAGGGCCGGCCCCGGCCGCGCTGGCGATGCGGGGCGCCGCCGCGCTGTCGAGACTGGCTTCGTCTCCTCAACCCCAAGGACTTGCCATGACCGATGCGTCCATCGGCCGACGCGGCCTGCTGCTCAGCAGCGCCGGACTCGGCCTCGCCACCACGCTGCCCGCGGCAGCCGCCCCTCAACCCCAAGCCAAGAAGGCCACCATGACCGCCACCCACCTGACCACCCGCGACGGCACGCAGCTCTACTTCAAGGACTGGGGCCCGCGCGACGGCAAGCCCGTGGTGCTGAGCCACGGCTGGCCGCTGAACTCGGACAGCTGGGAAGGCCAGATGCTGTTCCTGGCCGAGCAGGGCTTTCGTGTCGTCGCGCACGACCGCCGCGGCCACGGCCGCTCCAGCCAGCCCTGGGGCGGGCACGAGATGAACACCTATGCCGACGACCTGGCTCAGGTCATCGAGGCGCTGGACCTGAAGGGCGCATCGCTGTTCGGCTTCTCCACCGGCGGCGGCGAGGTGGCGCGCTACATCGGCCGCCACGGCACGAAGCGCGTCGCCAAGGCCGGCCTGATTGCCGCCGTGCCGCCGCAGATGCTGAAGACGGCCGCCAACCCCGGAGGCCTGCCGATGGAGGTGTTCGACGGCATCCGCGCCGGCGAGCGCGCCAACCGCGCGCAGCTCTACAAGGACATCGCGTCGGGCCCGTTCTTCGGCTTCAACCGGCCGGGCGCCAAGCCGTCGCAAGGCCTGATCGACAGCTTCTGGATGGCCGGCATGCAGGCGGGCCACAAGGCCACGTTCGACTGCATCAAGGCCTTCTCGGAAACCGACTTCACCGAGGACCTGAAGAAGTTCGACGTGCCCACGCTGGTGCTGCACGGTGACGACGACCAGATCGTGCCCATCGCCGCCGCGGCGCTGGCCTCGGCGAAGCTGGTGAAGAACGCCAAGCTGGTCGTCGTGCCGGGCGCGCCGCACGGGCTGACCGACACGCACAAGGATCGCGTCAATGCCGAGTTGCTCAGCTTCCTGAAGGGCTAACCCGGCGGCGGGTGAAGCGGACATCTGCAGCCCTCTCGCGACGCGAAGGGTGACAACGGTGTCCGCTCATTCGAGCGTGTCGAGGCCTTTGACACCGCCAAGTCGGTGCCATTTGCAAGGGCACCGAAATCAACAACTTAGGGGGTTGGCGCGGTTGATGCTTATTTCTTACGGCAGCGATCAAGACTGCGTGCGAGGTGAAGCATGAAGAACAATCCCTGGGGCATCCATGCGCAGTGGGGTCTCGCCCTGTTGCTGTCCACCGGCTCGGCGACGGCGGCACCGCTGCCCGTCTACTCGCCCACCTATCCCGTGCCGAACTCGGCCTGCGCGACCAACGGCAACTTCGTGTCCTGCTCCACCAAGGTGCTGGACTACCTGGCCTCCAAGAACTACGCGGGCTTCACCGGCCCCTACTCGTTTGCCGCCAGTCAGGGCGCACTGCTGGACACCATCGTCGTCACGGCCAACAACGGAGAAATCCTGGCAAACGGCGATCAGGTCAACCCGTCGGAGGATGGTTTCTCGACCAACAACGGCGGCAACAAGAAGTACTTCTTCACCGGCGACAGCAATGACCCCGCCAACAACGGCACCGTGCTGGGCGACACGCCGTTCAGCTGGGACATCGGCCTGGCCGCACTGAACCAGAAGCTGACCTTCGACGGCGCCTATCACGAGATGGCCATCGCCTTCGACTTCAACAACCCGCAGGCGGATACAGCCAGCCTGCCGATCTGGGCGCTGGTGACCGTGCGCGACCTGGACGGCGGCAAGACCAGCAAGTACTTTGAGACCCAGGCACTGGACCTCAACGACCTGTTCAAAGACCCTGGCTCGCACGTGTCGAACAAGACCTTCGACGGCAGCGCCATCACGACGCCCGAGGCCAAGGACTTCGCGCTGACCGTGGGCTCGATCTGCGTCGTCAACGCCACCGTGTCCTATCCGTCACCCGACGGCTCCGGCTGCCCCGATGGCGGCGACCTGGTCAATACCAACCAGGCGTCCAACGCGGTCGAGTTCATCAACTACCTGCCCACGCTGGACGCCCGCGACCTGCAAGCCCAGGGCTATGACACGCTGTCGGTGCAGGTGTGGATGGGCTGCTTCAACACGCTGGACAAGAAGGGCAACCCGGACAGCACCTCGGGCCCGGCGCTGCTGAACGGCGGCTCCATAGGCCCCTGCGACACCGGCGGCTATGGCGACATCTTCCTGCTGGCCGGCGCGGCCCAGCCGGACCGCGTGCCTGAGCCCGGCACGCTGAGCCTGGTCGGCCTGGCCCTGCTCGGCCTGGCGCGGCGTCGCCGCTAAACCGGCCCGAGCACCCGCATCGAGTAGTCAACCGCCTTCACGTCTTTCGTGAGGCGGCCGATGGAGATGCGGTCCACGCCGGTGGCGGCGATCCAGCGCAACTGGCCCAGCTCGACGCCGCCAGACACCTCCAGCAAGGCGCGGCCTGCGTTCACCGCCACGGCCTCGCGCATCTGCGCCTCGCTGAAGTTGTCCAGCAGCACGCTGACGGCGCCGGCGTCCAGCGCCTCGGTCAGCTGCGCGATGGTCTCCACCTCGATCTGGATGTCCACGCCCGCGTTCAGCGCCTGCGCATTGCGCAGTGCCAGGCCCACGCCGCCGGCCGCGGCGATGTGGTTCTCCTTGATGAGGATGCCCGCGTACAGCGCCAGCCGCTGGTTCTGCCCACCGCCCACGCGCACCGCGTACTTCTGGGCCAGGCGCAGGCCCGGAATGGTCTTGCGCGTGTCCAGGATCGCGCAGCCGCGCGGGTTGGTACTGGCGCCGGCCACCGCGTCCACATGGGCGCGCGTGATGGTTGCCGTGCCGGACAGCAGCTGCAGGAAGTTCAGCGCCGGCCGCTCGGCGGACAGCAGCAGGCGGCCGTCGGCCTGGATGCGGCAGACCAGCGTGTCGGCCGCCATCTGCGCGCCTTCGTCGTACAGCCACTCGACGCGGCTGCTCGGGTCCAGCGCGGCGAACACGCCGTCGAACCAGTCGCGCCCGCACAGCACGGCGGGCTCGCGCACGCGCACCTGCGCGGCCACGCGCCGGCCCGCCGGCACCAGCTGGGCCGTCCAGTCGCAGCGGCCGATGTCCTCGGCCAGCGCCTCGCGGATGTTGCGCGCGCGGGCCTGCTCCAGCGTCTCTTCTTGAAACATCACTCAGGCTGGCCCACGGTCAGTTGAATCTCACCCAGCCCCTCGATGCGGCCCGTGATGACGTCGCCCGCCACCACCGCGCCCACGCCGGCCGGCGTGCCGGTGTAGATCAAGTCGCCCGGGAATAGCCGGAACAGGTGCGACAGGTTGGACACGATCTCGGCCTGGCTCCAGATCATGTCGGCCAGATCGCCGCGCTGCTTCTCCACGCCGTTGACGGCCAGAGTGATGGCGCCCTTCTCCAGCAGACCTACATCCGCCACGCGGGCGATGTCGCCCAGGATCGCGGAATGGTCGAAGCCCTTGGCCGTGTCCCAAGGCTTGCCGCCCGCCTTGGCGGCGGCTTGCAGGTCGCGGCGCGTCATGTCCAGGCCGGCGGCATAGCCCCAGATCGCGGCCTTGGCGGCCTCGGGCGTGACCTTGAAAACCGGTGCGCCGATGGCGATCACCAGCTCCATCTCGTAGTGGTAGTTCTTGGTTTCCGTCGGGTACGGCACCCTGGCACCCGAAGGCGTCAGCGCGTTCGCCGGCTTCGTGAAGTAGAACGGCGGCTCGCGCGTCGGGTCGGCGCCCATCTCACGGGCATGATCGGCATAGTTGCGACCCACGCAGTAGATGCGCCGCACCGCGTAGCGGGCATCGGTGCCGCGCACCGCGGCACTGGGGATCTCGGCCGGAGGAAAGACGAAGTTGCTCATGACATGGCTTAGCCGATGGAGACAGACCGCGCAGCATACTGGGCTGGCCTTGCTGGTGCTCGTGCTGGCCGGCTGCGCCAGCCGGTCGCCGCTGGCCACGCGCGACGGCCCCGAGGCCAACCCGCCAACCAACCTGGCCCAGGTGCCCGATGCCGTGCCGCGGCTGGAGGCCATACGCCTGGGCGGCCCCAACAAGCCCTACGAAGTCCTGGGCGAACGCTACGAGCCGCTGAAGGGCGATGCCGCCTATGCCGAGCGCGGCCTGGCCTCGTGGTACGGCAAGAAGTTCCACGGCCGGCCCACGGCCAACGGCGAGGTCTACAACATGTACGCGATGACGGCCGCCCACCCCACGCTGCCCATCCCCAGCTATGCGCGGGTGCGCAACCCGGCCAACGGGCGCGAGGTCATCGTGCGTGTCAACGACCGCGGCCCCTTCCACAAGGGGCGCATCATCGACCTCAGCTACACGGCCGCGCTGAAGCTGGATCTGCTGCGCGGCGTGGCACCGGTGGAGGTCCGACGCATCACCTACGCCGAGATCCGCGCCGGCAACTGGAACAAGCCGGCCGACGAGCCGCCGGTCTTCGTGCCCGATGGCGCACCCGGGGCGCCGCAGCGCGAGACCACGGCCACGCTGGCCAGCGTGGGCAGTGGCATCTGGCTGCAGTTCGGCGCGTTCGCGAAGCTGGACGCCGCCGAGGCGCTGCGCCAGCGCGTCGCCGAGGCCGATCTCAGCCTGCTGCCGCTGCTGACCATCGTGCGCGAGGCCGGGCTGCACCGCGTGCGCGCCGGCCCCTTCCCGAACGCCGACGAGGCGCGGGCCACCGCGGCGCGGCTGCGCGACGACAGTGCCGTGGAGGCCTCGCTGGTGGAGAAGCGCTGAAAGGACGCCGGGACCGGCTCACGCCAAGGCCGCGGCGGCTGCCAGCCCTTCTCTCAGCACCTCGATGGGCAGATGGTCGCCGGCATGGCGGCCATAGTGCGCCACGGCGATGCGCCCCTGGGCGTCGATGAGGAAGTCCGCCGGCATCCGGTCCACCGGTCCGTCGATGCGCCCCGGCAGGAAGCCCGCCGCCATTGCACGCAACGCGCCGGCCAGCGTAGCCGGGTGCAGCATCGCGAGCCCGCTGCGCTCGACGCCGTAGCGGCGGTACAGCGCCATGCCCGGATCGGCCAGCAGCGAAAAAGGCGGCTGTTGTCGGCCGACGTAGCGGCCCAGGGTGGCCGCATCCGACTGGAACACGCCCACCGCGACCAGGCCCAGGGCCTGGAGCTGCGGCAACACCTCGCGCAGGTCGCGCACGCGCAGGTTGCACAGCGGACACGAGGCATAGCGATAGAACGAAAGAAGCACCGCCCGCCCCCGCAGCGCCCTCAGGGACACGGGATGGCCAAAGAGGTCCACCGCCTCCAGATCCGGGGCCATCTGCCCTGCCTGCAACTTCATGCGATCCTCCGTTTGGACGAATGACCAACTCTATCAGGACAATCGTCCAAAACAAGTTTGCAAGGCGCTGCGATGATCCGGCCATGAACACCACGACCGAGCCCGCATCCACCGGCCGCGAGCGCATCGTTGCCGCCGCGCTGCGCCTTTTCGAGCGCCGCGGCTTTGCCTCGACGTCGATCGCCGACGTGGCGGGCGAAGCCGGCATGCTGAAGGGCAACCTGGCCTACTACTTCCCGACCAAGCCGGCGCTGCTGGAGGCCGTGTTGCGCGCCCGCCAGGCCGAGCTGCAGAGCGCCCTCGGCGCCGACCGTCCCGACGACGCGACGCCCGGGCAAGCCATCGCACGCCTGCTGGACCATGTTGAAGGGCAGGCCGAGGTGCTGGCCTCGTCCGGCTGTCCCGTGGGCAGCCTGGCCACCGAGCTGGGCAAGCTGGACGCCCAGCTCCACCCGCCCGCGGCCGGGCTGCTGCTGGGCCTGAAGGGCTGGCTGCAGCTGCAGTTCGCGCGCGCGCTGCCCGAAGCCGCGGCCGGCGAATGCGCCGAGCATCTGCTCGCTGTGCTGCAGGGCGCCGCCGTGCTGGCGCAGGCCGGCCGCGACGCCGAGGTCGTCCGCCGCCGGGTGGCCGCAAGCCGGACCTGGGTGGCCCAGGTGCTGGCGGACCCGGAGGCGGCCCCGACCCGAAAGCCAGGGCCGGCAGGCGCCTAGCGCCCGCCCGCCACGTCCAGCATCGCCCCCACGGTGTAGCTGGCGGCGTCGCTCAACAGCCAGACGATGGCCTCGGCGATCTCGTCGGCACGACCCAGGCGCTGAATGGGGATGGTGGACGCAGCGCCACCGGCATCCATGCCGCTGCCCGCGTGGATGTCGGTCTCGATGATGCCGGGCCGCACGCCGTTGACGCGTATGCCCTCGGCGATCAGCTCCCGCCCCAGGCCGCGCGTCAGCGTGTCCACGGCACCCTTGGTGGCCGCGTAGTCCACATAGATGCCGGCCGAACCGTACTCGGCCGCGCGCGAGCTGAGGTTGACGATGGCGCCGCCCCGGCCGCCACGCGCCGTGCTCATGCGCCGCGCCGCCTGCTGGCAGCACAGCAGCGTGCCCATCACGTTGACGTCGAACAGCCGCCGCCAGCGCTCGGGGGTCATGTCTTGCAGCCGTGCCGCCGGCGCCACGATGCCGGCGTTGTTGACCAGGCCCGCCAGCCGGCCACCGGCCGCGTCCAGGCGCTCGAACATCGCGATCACCTGGGCCGCGTCGCTTACGTCGGCCTGCAGCGTCAACGCCTGCCGACCCCGCGCGTGGATTTCGGCCGCCAGCGCCTCGGCGGCGGCGCTATCCTGCACGTAATTGATGGCCACGTCCCAGCCCGCCGCCGCACAGCGCTGCGCCGTGGCCGCGCCGATGCCACGCGATCCCCCGGTGATCAAGACCCAAGCCGACATGGCCGCATTGTGGCCTTGCCGCGCCGGCCAGTCCCTCCCGCATGGCTTTCCTCGACGTCCCGACGGTCCTTCAAGTCAGCGCCCTCTTCAACGGGATGGCCGCGCTGGCCTGGCTCGTGCTGGCGCAACTGTTCCGCATCGCGCCGCGCGCCGGGCGGCTGATGGCGGCGGGCCATGTGGTGCGCATCCTGTCCCAGCACTGCGGCGGCTGCTGGGCCGACTGGCCCGTGCTGCTGCGTCAGGCCGTGCCGGAGTTCGGCCGGCTGGCCTGCATGCTGTTGCTGCTGATGGCGCTGCGGCGCATGCTGCGCAAGCGCGAGCGCGGGCAAGACCTGGCCTGGCTGGGCGGTCTGGCGGCGCTGGCCATCACGCTGGGCCTGGCCAGCGGCTCCGGCCTGACGCCCCAGCTCGCCGGCACGCTCAGCGCCATGGGGCTTGGCCTGCTGGCCGTGCGCGACATCCTGCACGGCGTCGGCGGGCAACTCTCACGCCCCATCACGCTGTTCCTGCTGCTGCCCTTCGCGGCCCTGGCCGTCATCTGCGCGGCCCATGCCGCCGAGCTGCTGCTGGTGCCGGGCTGGGACGATCACTTCATCAAGGGCCGGTTGCCGTCGGCCGCGCGTGCGGTGCTGTGGCTGGTGGTGACGGCCAGCATCACGCTCAGCCTGATGGCGCTGATGATCTGGCGGCTGGTCAGCCGCATCCAGCACCTGACGCACCGCGACCCGCTGACCGGCGCGCTGAACCGCCGCGCCTTCGAGCAGGCGCTGGCCGACGCCCAGTCGCAGCTGCTGCGCGGCCACGGCTTCGCGCTGGTGATGATAGACATCGACCACTTCAAGAGCATCAACGACCAGCATGGCCACGCCGCCGGCGACGCGGCACTGCAGCACAGCGTGCGCGTCTGGCAGGCCGGGCTGCGCGAGGTGGACCGCCTGGGCCGGCTGGGCGGCGAGGAGTTCTGCGCGCTGCTGCCGCTGCCCCTGCCGGGCGACCTGTCCACCGCGTCCGCCGTGGCCGAGCGCCTGCGCAGCGCGCTGGCGGCCCAGCCGCTGTGCTGGAACGGCATCGAGCTGCGCCTGTCCGCCAGCTTCGGCGTGGCGCTGCCGGTGGTGGGCGACGCGCAGGGCGAGGTGGGCCTGGTGCGGGCCGACGCGGAGCTCTACCGCGCCAAGACCGAGGGCCGCAACCGCGTCTGTGCGGCCACCCACCTGGGCGGGCCGGCGGTGCCGCCATGATCACCGCCGCGCACACGCTGACGCTGCTGGCCGCCATCATCCTGTTCGCGGGCGTGGCGACGCTGGTGTGGCTGGCGCTGGCGCTGGTGGCGCGCGTGGCGCCAAGGGCCTCGCTGGCGATGGCCGGCGCCAACGCGGCCGCCGCGGCGTCGCTGACGCTGCACACGCTGCGCGGCGTGCTGCCCGACACGCTGACCTACTGGCCCGGCGACGTGCTGGCCCTGGCCTCGTTCGCGCTGCTGGCGGCGGCGGTGTCGGCGATCACGAGACGCCAGCTGGTCTGGAAGCCCGGCGCCGTCGTCGTCGCCGCGGCGGCACTGCTGCTGGTGGCCGTGCCCTACGAGGGCGACCTGCGCTGGCAGGCCCGCGTCGTCAACATCGCCGGCGGCGGACTGACGCTGGCGGCCGGCCTGGCCGCCTGGCGCAGCCTCCGCGCCTCGGCCACCGGCCGGCGCACGCCGGCGCCGCTGGCGCTGCCGCTGTTCGTCATCGCCGCGCTGCTGTTCGTGCGCGCGCTGGAGACGCTGGTCCGCCCCGGCGGCACGCCCGACATGCGCGTGCCCACCGAGTTCAACCTCGTCTTCCTGTGGACGGCGCTGGTGTTGACGCTGCTGCAGAACGCGACGCTGGCCTTCCTGGTGCTGATGCGGCTGATCCTGCGCATCGAGCGGCTGCTGGAACGCGACCCGCTGACCGACACGCTGAACCGCCGCGCCTTCGACCAGGCGCTGGCGCTGGCCCACGCCTGGCTGCGCCGCGGCCGCGGCTACGCGCTGGTGATGATCGACATGGACCGCTTCAAGCAGCTCAACGACACGCTGGGCCACGCCGCCGGCGACGCCGCGCTGCGCCAGATGGTGCAGGAGCTGCTGCCCTGCGTGCGCGAGGTCGACCGCCTGGGCCGGCTGGGCGGCGAGGAATTCTGCGTGCTGCTGCCCGACACCGACCTTGCCGGCGCGGCGCTGGTGGCCGAGCGCATGCGGGCGCGGGTGGAGCAGGCGCCGCTGCGCTGGCTGGAGCAGGACTGGCCGCTGAGCGCAAGCTTCGGCATCGCCGAGGCGGAACGCGGCGACGCCCAGGCCGAGGCCGACACGGTGCTGGCGCGCGCCGATGCGGCGCTCTACCGCGCCAAGGGGCAGGGCCGCAACGTGGTCCAGCCTTGAGCCAACGGGAACTCGCCGCGGCGACTTGTCACAGAGTGTCGATCGGCGCGTCGACGGACGCCCGCAGCAAGCTTTGAGCCCCGACATGAATGACACCCCTGCCGCCATCACCGACCACCTCGCCGAATCCGCCGCCAAGGAGGCCCGCAACGAGCGGCTGAATGCCGTCGTCGCCGTGACCGTGGCCGTGCTGGCCACCTTCCTGGGCATCTGCAAGGTCAAGGACGACAACATCGTGCAGGCCATGCAGCAGGCCCAGGTCGACAAGCTGGACTACTGGGCCTACTTCCAGGCCCGCACCATACGCGCCGACATCGCCGAGCAGGCGGCCTCGCAGCTGGAGCTGGCCAAGGCCGCCGCGCCGGCGGCCCAGGCGGCCGACTACGACAAGGCCATCGCCGGCTATCGCGCCAAGCACGCCGACCAGCTGAAGAAGCGCGACGAATTGCGCCAGCTGGCAGAGAAGGCGCAGAGCGACTACGCGGCGCTGGGCAAGCGCGACGACCAGTTCGATCTGTCCGACGCGCTGCTGGCCATCGCCATCGCACTGCTGGCCGTGACGGCGCTGACCCACCAGTGGGCGCTGTTCTTCGTCTCCATGCTGCCCACCATCGCCGGCGTCGTGATGGGCCTGGCCGGGTTGATGAACCTGGCCATCCACCCGAACATGCTGTTCAAGCTGCTGGCCTAGGCACTCACACCCCGCTCCAAAGCCCGCCATGCTGACGCTGCTGCTGCTCGTCCCCATCGCCGCCGAGCACAAGGCCTTGCTGCTGCAGCGCTATCGCGTCATCGAGGCGCTGGATGCCGGCTCGCGCGCCGCCGCGCCGGGCGAGCACATCGACCTGGTGCTGACCAACGGCAGCGTGGGCTTCACGGCCGCCGAGATCGCGGCCTGCCCGCGGCTGCGGCTGCTGGCCGCCCAGGGCGCCGGCTACGAGAACCTGGACCTGGCCGCCGCCAGGGCGCGCGGCGTGGCGGTCTGCAACGGCGCCGGCACCAACGACGACTGCGTGGCCGACCACGCGCTCGCGCTGCTGCTGGCCAGCGTGCGTGCGCTGCCGCAGCAGGGCGCGGCGCTGCGGGCCGGCGTGTGGCGCGACGCGCTGCCGCTCTACCCCAGCTTCGGCGGGCGCCGCCTGGGCATCGTGGGCCTGGGCGCCATCGGACTGAAGATCGCGCAGCGCGCCGCGGCCTTCGGCATGGTGATCGGCTATCACAACCGCCGCCCGCGCGCGGACGCGGGCGCGGCGCTGTACTTCGACGGCATGGCGGCGCTGGCCGACTGGGCGGACGACCTGGTCGTGGCGACGCCCGGCGGTGCCGGCACGACCCACCTCGTCAACGCCGCCGTGCTGGCCGCGCTGGGCCCGGGCGGCCATGTCGTCAACATCGCGCGCGGCTCGTGCGTGGACACGGCCGCGCTCGCCGCCGCGCTGCAGACCGGGCAGATCGCCGGCGCGGCGCTGGACGTCTACGAGGGGGAACCACAGCCGCCACAGGCGCTGGCGGCGCTGCCCAACGTCATCCTGACGCCACATGTGGCGGGCTGGTCGCCGCAGTCCATCCGGGCCACGGTGCTGAACTTCATCGCCAACGTGGACGCGCTGCAGCGCGGCGAAGCACTGCCGACGCCGCTGTGAGCCGTCAGCGCGGCCGGGTCTCGATGACCTCGGCCTCCTGCATCGCGCCGTAGATGCGGCGGCTACCCTCCTCCAGCGCCTGCTCGATGGCGCGCCGCCCCAGCGGCGGCGCCGGCTGCGCCGGCTGCGGCGGCAGGCTGTCCAGCATCAGCAGGGGTTCCACGGCATGGCCGGTGCGCGAGGGCTGCGGCACCAGCGCGTTCAGCAGACGGCGGGGCATGGGCAGAGCATTCATCGTTTCGGCAGAAGAAGATGGCGGCTGATTCCTAGTAGACGCCTTCCGGGCGCGGATTGCGACAGCCCGCGCCTCCCCTGAATTCGGGATGACGACACGCCCCTTGACGGTGCGCGCCCGGGTCAGCCGACGTAGGCCGCCAGGTGCTGGCCGGTAAGCGTCTTCTTTCCCTTGACCAGCGCCGCCGGCGTGCCCTCGAAGACGACCCGGCCGCCCTCGTGCCCGGCGCCGGGCCCCAGGTCGATGATCCAGTCGGCGTGGGCCATGACGGCCTGGTGGTGCTCGATGACGATGACGGACTTGCCGGCGTCCACCAGCCGGTCCAGCAGTGCCAGCAACTGCGCCACATCGGCCAGGTGCAGGCCGGTGGTGGGCTCGTCCAGCACGTAGACCTCGCCCTTCTCGGCCATCTGCGTGGCCAGCTTGAGGCGCTGGCGTTCGCCGCCTGAGAGCGTGGTCAGCGGCTGGCCCAGCGTGAGGTAGCCCAGGCCCACGTCGGCCAGCCGCGCGAGGATGGCGTGGGCCGCCGGTGTCTTCACTGTGCCCTGGCCGAAGAACTCGGCGGCCTCGGCGACCGGCATGGCCAGCACCTCGCTGATGTCCCGCCCGCCCAGCTTGTAGTCCAGCACCGCGGCCTGGAAGCGCTTGCCGCCGCAGTCCTCGCAGGTCGTCGACACGCTGGCCATGGGCCCCAGGTCCGTGAAGATGAGACCCGCGCCGTTGCAGGTCGGGCAGGCGCCCTCGGAGTTGGCGCTGAACAGCGCCGGCTTCACGCCGTTGGCCTTGGCGAAGGCGCTGCGGATGGGGTCCAGCAGGCCGGTGTAGGTGGCCGGGTTGCTGCGCCGCGAGCCGCGGATGGCGCCCTGGTCGATGGCGACGACGCCGTCCCGGTTGGACACCGAGCCGTGGATCAGCGAGCTCTTGCCCGAGCCCGCCACGCCGGTGACGACGCACAGCACGCCCAGCGGGATGTCCACGTCGATGTTCTGCAGGTTGTGTGCGCCGGCGCCGCGCACCTGCAGCGCGCCGGCCGGCTTGCGCACCCGGGGCTTGAGCGCGGCGCGGTCGTCGAGGTGGCGGCCGGTCAGCGTGTCGCTCTTGCGCAGGCCGGCCACGTCGCCCTCGTAGACCACCTGGCCGCCGCGCACGCCGGCGTGCGGGCCCAGGTCCACGACATGGTCGGCGATGGCGATGACCTCGGGCTTGTGCTCCACCACCAGCACCGTGTTGCCCTTGTCGCGCAGCCGCAGCAGCAGCTCGTTCATGCGCTGGATGTCGTGCGGGTGCAGGCCCACGGTGGGCTCGTCGAACACATAGGTCACGTCGGTCAGCGCCGAGCCCAGGTGGCGGATCATCTTCACGCGCTGCGCCTCGCCGCCGGACAGGGTGCCGGTGGGCCGGTCCAGCGACAGATAGCCCAGGCCGATCTCGGCGAAGGCCTCCAGCAGCGCGCGCAGCGCCTTCAGCAGCGGCTCGACGCCGGGCTGCTTCAAGCCACGCACCCAGTCGGCCAGGTCGCTGGTCTGCATCGCGCAGGCGTCGGCGATGCTGAGCCTGCCGATCTTGCAGGACCGCGCCGCCTCGGACAGCCTCGTGCCCTGGCACTCGGGACAGGTCTGGAAGGTGATGACACGGTCCACGAAGGCGCGGATGTGCGGCTGCAGCGCGTCCACGTCCTTGGACAGAAAGGACTTCTGGATGGACGGGATCAGCCCCAGGTAGGTCAGGTTGATGCCGTCGACCTTGATCTTGGTCGCTTCCTTGTGCAGCAGGTCGTGCAGCTCGCGCTTGGTGAACCTGGCGATGGGCTTGTCGGGGTCGAAGAAGCCGCAGCCGCGGAAGATGCGGCCGTACCAGCCCTCCATGCTGTAGCCGGGGATGTTGACCGCGCCGTCGTTGAGCGACTTGCTCGCGTCGTAGAGCTGTGTCAGGTCGAAGTCCGACACCGCGCCCATGCCCTCGCAGCGCGGGCACATGCCGCCGGTGCGCGAGAAGCTCTGCTTGACGGCCTGGCTGGCGCCAGCCTTCTCGACCTTGATGACGCCGGTGGCCTGCACCGACGGCACGTTGAACGCAAACGCGCCGGGCGGCCCGATGTGCGGCTTGCCAATGCGGCTGAACAGGATGCGCAGCATGGCGTTCGCGTCGGTGGCCGTGCCGACGGTGGAGCGCGCATGGACGCCCATGCGCTCCTGGTCCACGATGATGGCCGTGGTGAGGCCCTCCAGCACGTCCACGTCGGGCCGCGCCAGCGTGGGCATGAAGCCCTGCACGAAGGTGCTGTAGGTCTCGTTGATGAGGCGCTGCGACTCGGCGGCGAGGGTGTCGAACACCAGCGAGCTCTTGCCCGAGCCCGACACGCCGGTGAACACGGTCAGCCGGCGCTTGGGCAGCTCGACGCTGACGTCCTTCAGATTGTTCTCGCGCGCGCCCTGCACGCGGATCAGGTCGTGGCCGTCGGCAGCGTGCGGCGCGGCGGTGGGCTGGCGGGTCGTCTTGCTGGGAGTCATCGCGGCGTGGCGGGGGTCGAGGGCGCCGCATGTTGCACGGTCGCCCCGCCCGGCCGCAAGCCCCGCGCTGCACCGCGCCCATCCACAGCCGCTGGAACAGCGGCGAGCGGCACGACAGCCGGCCGTTGACGACGGCCATGCCGTCGCGCTCGGCCAGCGTGGGCTGGCGCTCGCCGGCCAGCAGCGAGCGGCCCAGCCCCAGGCGATGCGGCTGCGGCGACCAGCGCAGGCCCAGCGCCTCGGCCAGCGTGGGCAGCAGGTCCACATGGGTGAACACCCGCTGCTGGTCGTCGGCCGGCAGTGCGCGGCCCTCGGCGTCATAGCGCGCCAGTGCGTGGAAGACCGTGCGACCGCCCGGCACGGCCTGCAGTTCGGCGTCCAGCAGCGGCGCGGGGTTGAGGTGGTCGCCCATGACCAGCACCACCTTGGGCCGGCCGCTGCGCTCGGCGACGAAGCGCTGCACCAGCCCGGCCACCACGTGGTCGGTGCAGCGCAGCGCGGCGCGCATCACCTCGGCCGGCTCGTCGCCGCCCGGGGCGGCGCAGCCGGGGTCGCGGACGCCGGCGGGGCCGTGGGTGTCCACGGTCAGCAGCAGCGCCATGCGCGCCTCGTCGCCGCGGCGCGGGCGCTGCATGTCCAGCCAGGCCTGCGCGGCCAGGTCGCTGTCCAGCAGTCCCCAGCCCTCGCGCGGCAGCTGCAGGCCGCGCTGCCGCCATTGCTCGGCGCCGAAGCGGCGGCTGACGCCGTGCTGCTGCAGGAAGCGCCCCTTGCCGGCGAACTTCAGCGAAGCTCCGCCGTAGAAGCTGATCTCCCAGCCGCGCGCGGCCAGCAGGTCGGTCAGGCAGCTGCCGCCCTCGAAGAAGCCCTGGCTGTACTCCAGCGCGTTGTGGCTCATCAGCCCCACGGGTTGCAGCGGCAGGCCGCACAGCGCGCTGAACATGCCCCCCACGGTCCAGCTCGCGCCGCTGAGGTTGCGCAGCTCGCCCAGCGTCTGGACCTCGTCCTGCAGCCGGGTCAGCTGCGGCAGCAGCGCGGCGGCCGGCTCGCGCGGCCGGGTGTAGCCCTGGTCCAGCGACTCGACGAACACCAGCAGCACGTCGGGCCGCTGCGCCGGCAGCTGCACGTCCACCTGGCCGGGGTCCACGTAGTGGCGCGCCAGGTAGTCGCCGCCATCGGGCTCGGGCTGGCAGGGGTCGGACACCGTCGCGTTGACCGACACCACCGCGCCGGTGCCCAGCAAGGCCAGCAACGGCAGCCGGTGCCAGCGGCGCAGGCGCCGCAGCAGCAACAGGCTGATCGCGCCCAGCACCGCGACGGCCGCCAGGCAGCGGGCGGCGCGCCACAGCAGGCGCGGGTCGGCGTAGTCCAGGCCGCCGTTCTGCAGGTGGAACAACACCTGGTCGGGCGTGACCGGGCCCAGGTATTTGCGCAGAAACCAGGCCGCGCCGACGACGGCCCAGAGCAGGAAGACGAGCGCCGCCAGCAGCGTGGCGCGCAGGGAGGGTCGGGCAAATCGCATCGGCGGCGAGTCTGCCGACGCCGCTTTGCCGTCCCGTGGTCGAAAGTTTGCTGAGTGTTGAGCCCCGGCAAACGAGTGTGATCAGGGTGCTTTAGGGAGCCTTTGCCGGCGCCGGCGTGCAGGCCTTGGCCGCCGCCTGCCCGCGCAGAAAGCCACGCCGCACGCCGCCGGCCGTGATGGCGGCGCTGACCTGACGGGCGTAGCGTTCGGCGCCGGTCAGCTTGCGCACCCAGCCGCGGAAGGGCATGACGCCCTCGGCCGTGCGCTGCAGCGCGCCGGTGGCGGCGTCCTCGCCGCGCTCCAGCAGGCCGGTGTTGCCCTTGGTGACCGGCGCGTCGAGGTCGGGGCCCAGCACCTCGTCCAAGGCCTGGATGGCCTGGGCCAGGCCGGCGCAGCTGGCGTCGGCCGGCGCGGCGTAGGGTGCAGCGGCGGCGGCCTTCAGCACGTCGGGGATCTCGGCCCGCACGACGTTGAGGTCAGACAGCGGCGTGGTGGCCGCGCTGGCGACCTTGTCCTGGCTGGAGCTGGCGCAGGCGGTCAGCACGAGGGCGGCGATGGGCAGAAGCATGAGGCGCATGGCGCCGGATCATCTCAGGCTTGCATTGATTTTTTGCAGCGCCGTGGCGCCCGGGCACAGGTCTTTTTCACCCAGTGCGTTCAGCGCCGCCGCCGCGCTGCGCTGCGCTGCATGCCAGTCCCGGGCCGCAGGGTCGACGTACAGCAGGCCGGTGGCGATCTCGCCGGCCGCGGCGCGCAGCTGCATCGCAGCCATGGCGCCGAGGCGGTCGGTGGGGTCGTAGCTGGCGTCGGTCCGGCGCAGACGCAACGTCGTGCCGTCGGCCTGCGGCACGTCGATGAGCTCGGGCGTGTCGGCCACGACCTGTTCGTCGGCCAGCGCGATGAAGTCGATGCGGTTCAGCGCCTCGTTGTGGGCGCGCACATGGTCATAACTGCGCGTCGAACCGGCATGGTTGTTGAACGCCACGCAGGGGCTGACCACATCGATGAAGGCCGCGCCGCCGTGGCGCATGGCGGCCTCGATGAGCGGCACCAGCTGGGCCTTGTCGCCCGAGAAGCTGCGCGCGACGAAGGTGGCACCCAGCTGCAGCGCCAGTGCGGCGAGATCGATGGCCGTGTCGTTGTTGGCGGCGCCCTTCTTGGCCACCGAGCCCTTGTCGGCCGTCGCGCTGAACTGGCCCTTGGTCAGGCCGTAGACGCCGTTGTTCTCGACGATGTAGACCATGCGCACGCCGCGCCGCATGGCGTGGGCGAACTGGCCGAGGCCGATGGACGCGGAGTCGCCGTCGCCCGAGACGCCCAGGTACAGCAGCTCGTGGTTGGCCAGGTTGGCGCCGGTCAGCACGCTGGGCATGCGGCCGTGCACGGTGTTGAAGCCGTGGCTGGCGCCGAGGAAGTAGTCGGGCGTCTTGCTGGAGCAGCCGATGCCGCTGAGCTTGGCGACGCGGTGGGGCGCGATGTCCAGCTGCCAGCAGGCCTGCACGATGGCGCTGGAAATGGAGTCGTGGCCGCAGCCGGCGCACAGCGTGGAGACCTTGCCTTCGTAGTCGCGGCGCGTGTAGCCGACGGCGTTCTTCGTGAGACTCGGGTGATGCAGCTTGGGTTTGGCGAGGTAGGTCATGCCGCGCTCCTGGGTGCGGTGGCGAGCGCATGCACGTGGCGCGTGATCGCGTCGGTGATGAAGCGCGCCGTGATGGGCGTGCCGTCGTAGTGCAGCACCTTGGTCAGCTGCGCGGGCGCCACCTCCAGCTCGTTGATGAGCAGGCGGCGCATCTGCGCGTCGCGGTTCTGCTCGACGACGAACACGGCGTCGTGCGCCGCGATGAATTCGGCCACAGCCGGCGGGAAGGGGTAGGCGCGCAGCCGCATCGCGTCGATGTGGATGCCGGCGTCGGCCAGCACGGCCAGCGCCTCGTCCATGGCTGGCGCGGTGGAGCCGAAGTAGAGGACGGCGAGGCGCGTCTTCTGCGCCGCGGCACGCACCAGCGGCTGCGGCGCCAGCAGCGCGGCGGTGGCGAACTTGGCGCGCAGGCGCTCGACGTTGCGGACGTAGTCGTCACCGCGCTCCGAGTAGATGGCCTGCTCGTTGCGCGTGGTGCCGCGCGTGAAGTAGGCGCCTAGTCGAGCATGCGTGCCGGGCAGCGTGCGCCACGGGATGCCATCGCCATCCACGTCCTTGTAGCGCGCGAACTCACGGCCGGCGTCCAGCATCTCGGCCGTCATGAGCTTGCCGCGGTCGTAGCGGCGCTCGTCGTTCCATTCGAGCGGCGCGCACAGCCGCTGGTTCATGCCGATGTCCAGGTCGCTCATCAGGAACACCGGCGTCTGCAGCCGCTCGGCCAGGTCCAGCGCGTCGGCGGCGAACTCGAAGCACTCGCGCGGGTCCTCAGGCAGCAGCAGCACGTGCTGCGTGTCGCCGTGCGACGCGTAGGCGCTGCTCAGCAGGTCGGCCTGCTGCGTGCGCGTCGGCATGCCGGTGCTGGGGCCGCCGCGCTGCACGTCGATGACGACGAAGGGGATCTCGGCGAAGTAGGCCAGCCCGAGGAACTCGGTCATCAGCGACACGCCCGGTCCCGACGTGCACGTGAACGCGCGCGCGCCGTTCCAGCCGGCGCCGGTGATGATGCCGATGGAGGCGATTTCGTCCTCGGCCTGCACGATGGCATAGCGCTTCTCGCCGGTGGCCGGGTCGGTGCGGAACTTCAGCGCGTACTTCTCGAAGGCCTCGGCGACTGACGACGACGGCGTGATCGGGTACCAGGCACAGACCGTGGCGCCGCCGTAGATGCAGCCCAGCGCCGTGGCCGCATTGCCTTCCAGGAAGACCTTGTCGCCCACCGCATCGGCGGACTGCACCTTCAGGCCGAAGGGCTGCACGGACAGGTGGTCGCGCGCGAACTCAGCTCCGGCGTGCAGCGCGCGCACGTTGGAGTCCAGCAGCCGTTCCTTGCCCTTGTATTGCTCGGCGAACAGCCCCTCGATGACGGCCGCCGCAATGCCCATCAGCTCGCTCAGCGCGCCCAGCACGAGGATGTTCTTGAACAGCGTGCGCTCGCGCGGCACGTCGTAGGTGGCGTTGCAGATGGCCGTGGCCGGCATGCCGATGACGTGGATGTCGTCGCGGAAGGCGCTGGCCGGAAGCGGCTTGGTGGAGTCGTAGAACAGGTAGCCGCCGGGCTGGATCTCGGCGACGTCCTGGTCCCAGGTCTGTGGGTTCATCGCCACCATCAGGTCCACGCCGCCGCGCCGGCCCAGCCAGCCGGCCTCGCACACGCGCACCTCGTACCAGGTCGGCAGGCCCTGGATGTTGCTCGGGAAGATGTTGCGCGGGCTCACCGGCACACCCATGCGCAGGATGGCGCGCGCGAACAGCTCGTTGGCCGACGCCGAGCCCGAGCCGTTGACATTGGCGAACTTGACGACGAAGTCGTTGACGGCCTCGATGCGGCTCATGCGGCGACCTCCTTGCGCGTCGCGTGGTCGCGGCAGGCGGCGCCGGCCTTGGCCGTGACGAGCAGGAACTTCTGCATGTCCCACGCCCCGGTCGGACAGCGCTCGGCGCACAGCCCGCAGTGCAGGCAGACGTCCTCGTCCTTGGCCATCACGCGGCCGGTCTTGAGCCCGCCTTCGACGTAGATGGCTTGGTCCTCGTTCAACGCCGGCGCGTTCAGCCGCTCGCGCAGATCGGGGCCGTCCGCCGTGAAGGTGATGCAGTCCATCGGGCAGATGTCCACGCAGGCGTCGCACTCGATGCACAGCTTGGGCGCGAACACGGTCTGCACGTCGCAGTTCAGGCAGCGCCCGGCTTCCTTCAGCGCGCTGGCCGCGTCGAAGCCCAGCTCCACCTCGACCTTGATGCTGGCCAGCGCCTTCTCGGCGGCGGCCCAGGGCACCTTGCTGCGCAGGTCCAGCGTGATGGCGTTGTCGTAGCTCCACTCGTGGATGCCCATCTTCTGCGACACGAGGTTCACGTGCGGCGGCGGGCGCTGCGTGACCGGCTCGCCGTGCAGCAGGCGGTCGATGCTCACCGCCGCTTCGTGGCCGTGGGCGACGGCCGTGATGATGTTCTTGGGCCCGAACGCCGCATCGCCGCCGAAGAACACCTGCGGCAACGAAGACTGGAAGCTCTTCGCATCCAGCACCGGCAAGCCGTCGTCGCCGAAGGCGATGCCCGCGTCGCGCTCTATCCACGGGAAGCTGTTCTCCTGGCCCACGGCGATCAGCACCTCGTCGCAGGGGATGACGACTTCCTCGCCGCTCTGCGCCTTCTTGAACCGCATGCCCGTGAGCCTGCCGTCGACATGCTCGAAGGCCAGCGGCACATGAAAGTCGAGGATGGGGATGCCCTCGTGCTCGGCGTCTTCCTTCTCCCACGGGCTCGCCTTCATCTGCGCATAGCCGCTGCGCACGGCGACCGTGACCGACGACGCGCCCAGCCGCCGCGCCGAGCGGCAGCAGTCCATTGCCGTGTTGCCGCCGCCCAGCACGATGACGCGCGGCGCCACGGCCGTCACATGGCCGAAGGACACGCTGCTCAACCAATCGATGCCGATGTGCACCTGGGCCCGTGTCTCGTCCCGCCCGGGCAGCGCCAGGTCGCGCCCGCGTGGCGCACCGCAGCCGACGAAGACGGCGTCCCAGCCTTCGGCCAGCAGCGCCTTCATCGAATCCACGCGTTGGCCGGCGCGCCATTCGACGCCCAGCCCGAGGATGTAGCCGCACTCCTCGTCGATGACCCGCTCCGGCAGCCGGAAGCGCGGGATCTGCGTGCGGATGAAGCCGCCGGGCTTGCTCTCGCCGTCGAACACGGTGACGGCATAGCCCTCCAGGGCCAGGTCTCGCGCCACCGCCAGCGACGCCGGCCCGGCGCCCACGCAGGCCACGCGCTTGCCGTTCCTCGCCGCAGGCTTGGGCAGCATCGCGCGGAACTCGTCGGTCTTGTTGTCCGCCGCCACGCGCTTGAGCCGGCAGATGGCCACGGGCTCCGGCTTGGCCGCCTGCTTCTCCTCCACGCGGCCGCGCCGGCAGGCGGGCTCGCAGGGCCGGTCGCAGGTGCGCCCCAGCACGCCGGGGAACACATTGCTGACCCAGTTCACCCAGTAGGCCTCGTCATGCCGCCCCTGCGCGATGAGGCGGATGTACTCGGGCACCGGCGTGTGTGCCGGGCATGCCCACTGGCAATCGACGACCTTGTGGAAATAGGCCGGATTCGAGGTATCGGTCCACTGCACGGTGTCTCCTCCGTGGTGCGATCGGGCCAGTCTAGGACTGCGCTTGCGCGGCCGTCTCTGTGGAAACCCGTGGGGCCTTGCCTTGTCTACACTGCCCGCATGAGTTCCCCCGTTTTCGATGCTCCGCGCGCCATTCGCATGGGGCAGGACGCCCTGGCCGTCGAGGCCCGCGCGCTGACCGAACTGGGCCCGCGCCTGGGCGAGGCCTTCGCCCGCGCCGTGCAGGCCGTGCTGGCCTGCCAGGGCCGCGTGGCCGTCATGGGCATGGGCAAGAGCGGCCATGTGGGCCGCAAGATCGCCGCCACGCTGGCCTCCACCGGCACGCCCGCGCTGTTCGTCCATCCCGCCGAGGCGGCCCATGGCGACCTGGGCATGGTCACGCCCGGCGACATCGTGCTGGCGCTGTCCAACTCCGGCGAGAGCGACGAGCTGAACGCCATCCTGCCGGTGCTCAAGCGCCTGGGCGTGCCCGTCATCGCGATGACCGGCCGTGCCGAATCCAGCCTGGCCGCGCATGCCGACGTCGTGCTGGACAGCGCCGTGCCCGAGGAAGCCTGCCCGCTGCAGCTGGCCCCCACCGCCAGCACCACCGCGCAGATGGCACTGGGCGATGCGCTGGCCGTGGCACTGCTGGATGCGCGCGGCTTCAAGGCCGAGGACTTCGCCCGCTCCCACCCCGGCGGCGCGCTGGGCCGCAAGCTGCTGACGCATGTGCGCGACCTGATGCGCAGCGGCGACGCGCTGCCGCGCGTGGCCGGCGCGACCAGCTTCACCGACCTGATGCGCGAGATGAGCGCGAAGGCGCTGGGCATGGCGGTCATCGTCGATGCCGATGACCGCGTTGCCGGCATCTTCACCGACGGCGACCTGCGCCGCCTCATCGAGCAGGGCCGCGACCTGCGCGCGCTGACCGCCGCCGAGGTGGCGCACCCGAAGCCGCGCACCGTCGGCGCCGACGCGCTGGCCGTGGACGCGGCCGACCTGATGGAAGCGGCGCGCATCACGGTGGTCCTCGTCGTCGATGCCGAGAAGCGCCTGCTGGGGGCGATCAGCATCAACGACCTCATGCGCGCGAAGGTGATTTGATGGCCGCGCTGAGCTTCCCCCCCGAACTGCTCGTCAAGGCACAGGGCACGGGCCTGGGCGTCAAGCTGGCGCTGTTCGACGTGGACGGCGTGCTCACCGACGGCCGCATCTACATCGGCGCCAACGGCGAAGACCAGAAGGCCTTCTCGACGCTGGACGGCCACGGCCTGAAGCTGCTGCAGCAGGCCGGCATCACGCCCGTAATCATCACCGGCCGTGACAGCCCCGGCGTGCGCCGCCGCGTGGCCGACCTGGGCCTCACGCACGCCATGCACGGCGTGAAGGACAAGCTGGCCGCCGCGACGCCGCTGCTGGCGCAGTTCGGCGCCACGTGGGGCGAGGTGGCCGCCATCGGCGACGACTGGCCCGACCTGCCGCTGCTGGCCCGCGCCGGCTTCGCCGCCGCGCCACCCGGCGCGCACGCCGAGGCCAAGGGCGTGGCGCATTACGTCACGCAGGCCGCAGCCGGCTACGGCGCCGCGCGCGAGTTCTGCGACCTGCTGCTGATGGCGGCCGGCCACTACGAGCGGCTGCTGCACGCGCACCACGACACCTTGGACGGAGGCCGCGCTTGAGCAGTGTGTTGCCAGCCCCGCTGCCCAGCCGCCGCCAGCGCGCCCAGCCCTGGCTGTGGCGGCTGCAGAGCCTGCTGTCCAACTACCTGCCGCTGCTGCTGATGGCGCTGCTGGCCAGCGGCACCTGGTGGCTGGTGAAGAACACGCCGCTGCTGGGCGACCCCGGCGAGCCCGCGCCGCCACGCCACGTGCCCGACTACCGCATGGCCAACTTCGAGATCCAGCGCATCGGCGCGGACGGCCGCCTCAACGTGCAGATCGCCGGCGCCGAGCTGCGCCACTACCCCGACACCGACACCGTCGAGATCGACCAGGTGCGCGTGCGCGCGGTCGCGCCGGACGGCAGCCTCGCCATCGCCGAGGCCAGGCGCGCGCTCAGCAACGCCGACGGCAGCGACCTGCAGCTGCTGGGCGACGTGCGCCTGCGCCGCCTGCCGCCCGGCTCCGGCGAGAACGCGGTGGCGCTGATGGAGGTGCGCGGCGAATTCCTGCAGGCCTTGTCCAACAGCGAGGTGCTGCGCTCCCACCTGCCGGTCACCATCCGCCAGGGCAGCACCACGCTGAACACCAGCAACTTCGAGTACCGCCACCTGACCGGCCGGCTCAGCTTCACCGGCAAGGCGCAGGGGCAGATCACCCCCCGGGTCCAGCGATGAGCGAGCTGGTGTTCATCACCGGTGCCTCCAGCGGCATCGGCCAGGCGCTGGCGCTGCGCTACTACCGCGACGGCGCCCGCCTCGCGCTGGTGGCGCGCCGCACCGCCGAGGTGGACCGCTGGGCCGCGGAGCAGCAGCTCGATACCGCGCGCTTCAAGGTCTACGGCGCCGACGTCGCCGACTGCGAATCCATCACCCGTGCGGGCCGCGACTGCATCGCCACCCAAGGCCTGCCCGATGTCGTCATCGCCAACGCCGGCATCAGCATCGGCATGGACACCACGCAGTTCGACGACCTGGACGTGATGCGCCGCGTGTTCGCGACCAACAACGTCGGCCTGGCCGCCACCTTCCATCCCTTCGTCGAGGCCATGAACGCGCGTGGCTCGGGCACGCTGGTGGGCGTGGCCAGCGTGGCCGCCATCCGCGGCCTGCCGGGGCACGGGGCCTACAGCGCCAGCAAGTCCGCCGTCGTCGCTTACTGCGAAAGCCTGCGCGGCGAATGCCGGCCGTTCGGCGTCAAGGTCGTCACGCTGCTGCCGGGCTACATCGACACGCCGCTGACACGCGGCAACCGCTACGGCATGCCCTTCCTGATGCCGGTGGACGACTTCGCCGACCAGGCCGTGCGCGCCATCCGCGCCCAGGTCAGCTACCGCGTCATCCCGTGGCAGATGGGTGTGCTGGCCAAGATCCTGCGGCTGCTGCCCAACTGGCTGTACGACCGCGCGCTGGCCGGTCGCCCGCGCAAGAAGCGCGCGGGCGAGTAACGCGGCACGGCAAGGCCTGGCTACACTGCGCGCCTCGCACCGATTGCCGCGCGACCGAAGCGGCCGAGGAGGGCACCATGTTGAAGGTTCTTCACCCCTGCTGACGACCGCGCGCTGACGCTCATTCCAGCGCGCGACCTCGCCGCCCGCCACCGGGCCCCTTGCATTGCGCCGCACCCTACCCGGGCCGCGGCGCCATCGGTTCGTTCACACCATGACATTCCGCCTTCTTGGCCTGGGCCTGCTCGCCCTGGCCGCACTGCCCGTCTGGGCCCACGAGCATCCCCGCGCGCTGCGGCTGGCCGCCAGCGAGGCGCCGCCGGTCATCGACGGCCGCCTCGACGACACCGCCTGGCAGCGCGCCCCCGTGCACGAGCGCTTCGTGCAGTTCCTGCCCGCCGACAAGCAGCCCGCGGCGACGCACACCCGCGTGCAAGTGCTCGTCACCGCCGACGCGCTGGTGTTCGGCATCCGCGCCTGGGACGCCGACCCGGGCCGCATCCGCGCACCGCTGGCCCGGCGTGACCAGGTCAAGGCCGACCAGGACTTCGTGTCCGTCTTCATCGACCCCGTGGGCCACCGCCGCACCGCGCAGTACGTGCGAGTCAGCGCGGCCGGCGCCGTGGAGGACGGCCTGTACGCCGCCGAGGAGGCCAGCGAGGACGCCGCGCCCGACTTCGACGTGCAGGCCGCCGTGCAGCGCCTGCCCGACGGCTACAGCGTGGAGCTGCGCTGGCCGCTGGCGGCGCTGCGCTATCCGCATGCGGACGGCGCGCCCTGGCGCGTCATGGTCGCACGCAACATCCCGCGCGAGGAGCGCACGCTCAACCTCAGCGCACCGCTGACCAAGGATGCGCTGCACTTCATCGCCGAGCTGCAGCCGCTGGACGGCCTGGGCGACCTGGTGGAGCAGGTGCGCGAGCGCAGCTTCCTCGCGCTGCGCCCCGAGCTGACGCTGCGGTCCACGCGCGACACCGACACCAACGGCACGCAGCGTTCGCGCAAGGCGTCGGCAGGCGCCGAGTTCAAGTGGCGGCCGCGCGCCGACTGGGTCATCGACGCGACGCTGAACCCCGACTTCTCGCAGGTGGAACTGGACGAGCCGCAGCTCGCCGGCAACACGCGCTTCGCCCTCAGCGTGCCGGAGAAGCGGCCGTTCTTCCTCGAGAGCGCCGACGTGGTGGGCCCCACGCAGCCCGACGAATCCGGCGAGAACCGCAGCCTCGCGGCCTTCTACACGCGCGCCGTCACCGACCCCGACTGGGGCCTGCGCGCCACCTGGCGCGGCGCCGGCGCCGAGGCCACGGCGCTGCACCTGCGCGATGCCGGCGGCGGCCCGGTGCTGCGCGCCGGCGCCTTCGCCACGCGCGTGGGCACGCAGCCGCGCGACTCCGAAGCCAGCTTCGCGCGTGGCCGCCGGCAACTGGGCAGCCTGGGTCTGGCCGGCCTGGTGTCGCGCCGCGACTTCGGCCACGGTCTGGGCACGCAGGTGGTCGGCAGCGACGGCGTCTGGCGTGCCGGCGACAGCGATCAGTGGCGCGGCCATCTGCTGCTGTCCAGCACCACGCTGGGCGTGGACGACGCCAGCGAGGTGCAGCGCGTCGACCGCCAGCGCGGCCACCGCGCGTGGCTGGGCTGGCGCCATCTCGACGCGGACTGGTTCGCCAATGTCAACGTGGAGGAGATCAGCCCGCGCTTTGCCAACGACAACGGCTTCGTCAATCAGAGCGGCATCCGCCGCGCGTCGGCCTTCGGCTACCTGCGCACCGGCGAGCGCGAGCTGGCCGGCATCGAGATGCACGAGACCGAGATCCAGCTGAAGCTGCAGGAGACCCGCACGCTGGCCGACCCGCGCTTCAGCGTCGCCGCCGGCCAGGTCGTGGACCGGCTGGTGCAGCCCGGCTTCTGGTTCGCCGCCGCGCGCAACACCGGTGTCTGGGGCCATGTGGGACTGGACAGCCACCGCGCCAAGAGCGGCGGCCGGCTGCACGGCACGCGCACGCTGCTGCTGGGCTTCGAATCCAACCCGGGCGAGCGCTTCAGCCTTCTGTTCGCCGAGGTCGAATGGGGCCGGCGCCTGGACGTGGATGCCGACCGCGTCGGCACCGGCCTGCAGGCCGAGATGGAGGCCAAGCTGCGCGCGCCGCTGCCGGCGGGGCTGTGGCTGGAGTTCGAACAGCACCTGGGCCTGGGCTGGGTGAACGCCCCGGACGGCCGCCGCGCCTTCACCGACCGCAGCGCCCGCAGCCTGGTGGTGCTGCACCTGAGCGCACGCGATTCGCTGCGCCTCATCCACCAGCAAAGCCGCTTCACGCGCCGCGAGGACGCCAGCGCGGGCCTGGCCACCGAGGACGGCCGCAGTCGCCAGCTGGCGCTGATGTTCCAGCACCGCATCGGCCTGTCGCGCATCTTCAGCCTGGGGCTGAACCGCACCAGCGGGCTCCCCGGCGCGGCCCGCCATCGCGAGCTGTTTGCCAAGCTCACCCTGGGCTACTGAAGCCCCAGGGGGCTGCGCAGCCGCACCCATGAAAAAAGGCGCCCGATGGGCGCCTTTTCTTCAATCGCTGGGCCGATCAGTAGCCGCCGCCACCGTAGCCGCCGCCACCGCCGGAGCGGCCACCGCCGCCGTAGCCGCCGCCGCCGGAACGGCCGCCACCACCGTAGCCGCCACCGCCGCCGCCGTAGCCGCCGCCACCGGAACGGCCACCGCCGCCACCGTAGCCGCCACCGCCGCCGTAGCCGCCGCCACCACCGCCGTAGCCGCCGCCACCGGA